>CAJUNG010000012.1 GCA_910587725.1 uncultured Bacilli bacterium | reverse complement strand
AGTTTTTAACTTTGAGATTTTATATTTTCTGGTGTCTTGTTACACGATTCAAAAAAATGAATGGTTGACAATAGCGAAAGAAAATTCTATATTATGTAGCTAGAAAAGAGGGAATTAATATGATTGAATCAATATTCATCTACTTGTCGTTAGAAATCATTACTTTGATGGGTAGTTCAGGTCTTCTAATTAAGGAATTAGAAACCGTGATTTTGACTTTAGCAAAAAAAGGATATGTATTAAAGCCAGGAAAGACCGATATAATGACAAAACAAATACCTGAACATCAATTTTTAACATGTATATTATTCCTCTTAATTCCTGGAATCAATTTAGCCTTTATTAAATTAGGAGCACGGAGAAGAATTAAAGAAGTCATTGAAGCGGTAACAGAGTCAAACCAAATGAGAACGATGTTAGCATCAGAAAAAGAAACCTATGATAAGTTAAACACAAAACGAGAGAGACTAACTTATCTAACTTCATTAATGACCGATAAAAGCCCCAAAAAAGATTGCCCGAGCCCAGAAGAAAAAGAAATCCCTTCTAGATTAGACAATCATATTTTATGTTTATCTGGAAAAAGACTAATTCCTCTTGCTTATACCTTAGAAGAAGTAAAAGTACTAAATCAAGTGACAGGACACTTTTATCAAGTTGGTAGAATAGAGGATATGAATATAGCGATTATTGGTATGCCAACAGAAGAGACCATTGAAAAACTGATGATTGGTGAGGAAAATCAAGCAAATATGCATTGTTTTAAAAGTATGAGCGAGATAGAGGCAAAAAATAAGACGTTTGTTGTATATCCTTGGGAAACAAGACAAGATATTTTAGAAAAAATAGAAGAAATTAGAGAAAACAGAAAAACCTCTTCTGTTAATAGCATGAATTTGTTCAGTAATGAATTATTTTCATCGATAGAAAATTATATGGACAAGGAAGAGAAACATCAAGTGGTAAAGAAAATCACTTATCCGAAACGATAAATTTCAACTTTTTAAAAAAAGTTGATTTTTTTTGTCGAAAATTGGAAATTTTTGCAAATAATAATAATAGGAGGTGAATTGATGAAAGTAAAAATGCAATACTTTTACCAAATGTTTAAAACAAGAATCATTCTAGGAATATCTATTTTCTGCTTTGCCTTACTGACTATCCTTGTATATAAGGCTTTCTTCGAAAATAAAAATTCCGTTGAAGTGATTTATACAGAAAATGAGGTAAAAGAAGAGAAGAAAAACGAAAGAAAGGAAGTAGGAGTTTATGTAGATATTAAAGGAGAAGTTCGTTCCCCAGGGGTCTATTTCATGGAATCAGGAAAAAGAATTATCGATGTAATACAAGAAGCAGGGGGGCTTACCAAATATGCGGATACTTCAGTAAATAATTTAAGTAGAAAAGTAAATGATGAGATGGTAATTATTATCTATTCTGAAACAGAAGTGGCATCATTCGATAAAACCAAAGAACTAGAAAATCAAATTCTAGAAGAAGCAATGAAATTTGAAGAATCCTTAGAAAATAATGCTCTATTGAAAAAGGAGGATATTGATACATCTAGTCAAGTCAAAGTAGAACCTTCAAGTAACCAAAAAAATGGTGAATCAGAAGAAAATGTAGAAGATAAAATATCGATTAATACGGCAAGTGAAGAAGAGTTGATGCAGCTTTCAGGAATCGGACAAGCAAAAGCAAAAGCAATTATTACTTATCGAAATCAAAATGGAACATTTCAATCAATTGAAGAAATTATTAATGTGAATGGAATCGGAAATGCTATATTTGAAAAAATTAAAGACCATATCAAAATATAAAAAGATAAATCTTTGCCTTTTATTTCTTTGTATTATCCTAACATTATTCAGACTTTCGATTCCAGAAAAATCGAATTTTACAGAAGGAAATAGGTCACTTACTGGGACCATTGAAAAAGTCTATCAAAAAGAGGGGAAGACGATTCTAGAAATTCGAATAAACAGGAAAGAAAAAATACGAGGAATCTTCAAAGGAAAAGGAGAAAGTACATTTTTTGAGCAAGATATCGTTAATTTTTCAGGAACTTTAGAAGAAATTCGAGGGAATCAGAATTTTTACCTTTTTTCCTATTCCAAATACGCCCAAAGAAACGGTTTCTTTTTTCAGATGAATATAGACACAATCCAGAAAATAAAAAGCAGTCAAAATATTTTTGTTCAGATGAAAAAAATTATCCGTGAAAGAATCGATAAGCATCCAAGTAAAATCTACCTTTTCGCTTTTATCTTAGGAGACAAAAACGAAATTCCTAAAGAAGTCTACGAGAGTTATCAAGAAAATGGAGTTGCTCATCTATTCGCAATTTCTGGAATGCATCTTTCCTTTTGGGTGACCATTCTTACACTTTGTTTAAAGAAAACGAAAATCAAAGAAAGAACAAAAATCATTTTGATATTTACTTTACTCGTCTTCTATAGCTTTTTAGCTTCTTTCTCTATTTCTGTTTTAAGGGCATGTCTTTGTTATTTGTTAAGAAAGATAGAAAAAAGATATCATCCAGAAGAACCTTGTATTTTTTCTGTGCTACAAGCATTTATCCTTCTTCTTTTTATTTTTCCCCATAATTTATTTGCTTTAGCCTTCCAATATAGTTTTGCCATTAGTTTTGTTCTAACTTTTCAAAGAGATAAATTAAAAAGAAAAAAGCTAAAGTTAAACAGACTAGAACTATCTCTCTTAATTTTTATTGTATCACTTCCCATCACGATATTTCATTTTCATCAAGTGAATATTCTTAGTATTTTGTATAATCTTTTTTTCATTCCTTATGTTTCAGTTCTTCTTTTTCCCTTTTCTTTTGTCGTATTACTTCTACCACAACTTGCACCACTATACGAAAAGATGACACAAGTATTAGAAGGTACCTCACTTTTTTGTCAACAAATAAAGTTTGGAAAACTAACCATGCCACACCCTTCACCAGTATGGCTAGCAGGTATCATTTTGATTGGAATTTCTTGTATCTTTTTGCTAATAGAAAGAAAAAAAAGTTATCTATTACTTCTTTGTGGGTTTCTTCTTTTTTATACCAATCTCAATTTTATTCATAAAGAAACTTACGTTACGACATTAGATGTTGGCCAGGGAGATGCGACATTAATTAATATCCAAAGTCAAACTATACTTATCGATACAGGAGGAAGTATATCTTACGATTATGCTAAAAATGTAATTATCCCTTATTTAAATGCCAGTGGAATAAAAAGCATAGAAACACTAATCCTTTCCCATGGAGACTATGATCATATGGGAGAAGCGATTAATTTAGTTAATAATTTTAAAGTGGGGAAAGTAATATTTAATTGCGGTGAGTTTAATGAATTAGAACAAGAACTTATCAAAGAATTAGATAAAAAGAAAATACCATATTACCCCTGTATTAAAGAACTAAATATTGATAACAATAAATTATATTTCTTACAAACAAAAGAATATGATAATGAAAATGATAATAGTAATGTAATTTATACAAAACTTAATGGTTATAAGTTTATGTTTATGGGAGATGCAGGAATAGAAAAAGAAAAGGACATATTAGAAAAATATAACATTTCCACTATTGATGTATTAAAAGTTGGACATCATGGAAGTAAGACAAGTAGTGATAAAAACTTTATAAATGAGATTGATCCTAAATATAGTGTTATAAGTGTTGGCAAGAATAACAGATATGGTCATCCAAATAAAGAAGTGTTAAATAATTTAGATAATTCAAAAATATATAGAACAGATCAAGATGGAAGTATTATGTTTAAGATTAAAAATAATAAATTAAAAATTGAGGCTTGTAGTCCATAGAAAGGAGTAGACATGAATTATTACAATGAGATAAAAAATAAATTAATTGATAATGAAATATATTCAAAAGTAAAAGATTATTCAAAAGAAAGGCATAAAGTTATTACATACTTTGAAGTTGGTAAATTGTTGGATGAAGCTGGCAGTAAGTATGGAGATAATATTTTAAATGATTATTCAAATAGACTGGTTATTGAGTTTGGAAAAAAGTATAACGAGAGAACATTGAGACGTATTAGACAATATTATAGAATATTCAAAAATGAAAAATGGTCGCCACTGGCGACCAAATTGTCTTGGAGCCATTATTCTGAATTATTATCAATTAAAGACGATAATGAATTGATATATTATATTAATATTGCATATGAAAGAAATTTATCTAAAAGAGAATTAAGAGAAAAAATTAAAAACAAGGAATATCAAAGAATGCCAATTGAAACTAAAAACAAAATAGTTTCTAAAGATAAAATTGAAGTAAAAGATTTAGTACCAAATCCCATACTAATTAGAAATAGAAATAATACTGAAATAGTTACTGAGAAAGCATTACATAATTTAATTTTGGAAGATATTGAATCTTTTATGAAAGAACTTGGTAATTCATTTAGTTTTATAGGTAGTGAATATAAAATTAAAATAGGAGACAGAAATCATTATATTGATTTGTTATTATTTAATATAAAGTTTAATTGTTATGTGGTTGTAGAATTAAAAGTAACAGAATTTAAAGTTGAATATATATCACAAGTTCAAAAATACATGAATTGCATAGATAAAAACATAAAAGAAATAAGTAATAACAATACAATGGGAATATTAATATGCAAAAGAGAAAATAAATTTGTTATAGAATATTGTTCAGATGAAAGAATTGCTGTTAGAGAATATGAATTAGTATGATATGTATAACCACAAATGAAAGACCCATCTAAAAATAAACTTTAAAAACTGGAACATTTTTCCACTTTTTCCATATACTATAATAACGAAAGAGGAAAAGGCAATAAAAGAACCAAAACTCCTTCGTTTAGATAGATTTGGGAAGAGAAAACTCTTCCTTTTTTTTGATTTTCTCTTGAAAGTCATAAAAATTTTGATATAATGGATATTAAGATAGAGGAGCGTGATGGGACTTGAATATAAAAACAGATATTCATAAAATCAAAAATAAACAAGACCGATTGTCCTTATCACACTTGTTAGACCAGTACGAGATTCATAAAAAAACAGGTCGTTCTACTAGTAGCAAATTTCTAAATGAAAAAGAACTAATCTTTTTAGAAAATTATCTTCATCATTTAGGAATTCCTTATCAGACAAAAAAAGCAAGTCCAGATTGTGAAAAAAGCATTATTTATTTTGGTGAATATGAAGATTTTATTTCTATCTTTTATATTCGGAACAAACACCTGCGTCACAAAGATGTCGTTGGGTCTCTCTTTGCCGTTGGCTATAATCATGCGATGATGGGAGATATCTTTTTACAAAATGGAGTTTATCTAACCAACTTAAAGAAATACGATCCACTTTTAGAAAGCTCGTTTACCAAAATCGGGAAATATGAAATTGAGTTAGAAAAAATTGAATGTTTGCCAGAAATCAAAAGAGAATTTGACGAATTTAAATTTCAACTAACTTCCTTCCGACTAGATTTAATCGTTTCTAGACTTGCTCATGTAAGTAGAGCGGAGGCATTAGGTTATTTGAGAAAGAATAACGTCTATGTCAATTTTGTACAAATTGAAAAGCCAGAATTTCGCTTACAAAAAGGAGATATTTTATCTATTGAGAAAGTAGGAAAATTCAAAGTGAAAGAGACAACTCGACTTGCCAAAAAAGGAAAAGTCCAAATCGAGTTAGAAAAGTATCAGTAAACAAGAGGTGATGTACATGAAAAAATTAAAGCTATTCATTAGTGTTCTTATCATTTTTATTACACCTGTAGTATTTGCAGAAGAAATCGAAGAAATTCCTGAAGAGCAAATAACTACAAATCCTAATCAAGTAGAATTAGAAAAATGTATTGACGGAAATTCGGCAAAATTCAAGCATCAAGATGGAAAAGTAATTACTTATCGTTTTTTAGCTATCGATGCTCCAGATTTAGACCATCCACAAGGAGCAGAACCATATGCACAAGAAGCAAGTACATATACATGTGAGCAGTTAACTAAAGCTAGTGTAATTACATTGGAGTTTGATGAGAATGCAACAGAAGAAGATGTCTATAATCGAGGATTGGCCTGGGTATTTGTCGATGGGGAACTTTTACAAGAAAAGCTAGTTACATTTGGTTATGCGAAGACTGGATACCTTTATGGAAACTATAAATATAATGAATTATTATTAGAAAAAGAGCAAATTGCCGCCTCCCAAAAAATAGGGATTTGGGAAGACAAGTCCAAAGAAGAAACAACCGAAAAACCAGAAGAAATCAAACAAGAAGAAAAACATGGGTTTTGGGCATTTTTAGACAAAATTGCTGAAGCAATTACGGCAAGTATCAATCGTTTTGTAGATTCTATTTTACAAATGATTGAGGGCATGCTATAATGAATACGGGAGGTTTTAAAAAATGATGAAATGGATAAAAACACATCGAGAAGTAGTCAATGCACTACTAACCATTATTGGACTAGCTATCGTGTTAGGAGGAGCATTTTTCTTATCGCAAAATATAGGAGATAGAACCAAAGATAAATTAGAGCCGACACCAACACCAGGAGATATCTTATGGTTAGAAAATCCTCTTGCAGAAGCAAACCAAGAATACGATGAAGAAAAAATGAAAGAACTTGAAGAAATTGATTATACAACATTCAAAGAGTATTTAAACGATAAGAAAAAAACAACCGTCATTATGTTAGGATATGATGATTGCTATTGGTGTAAACAACAAAAGCCAGTATTACAAATGTTGATGTATGAAAAAAAGATTGAGGTAAAATACTTGGATGTCTCAAAATTAACGATTGAAGAAAACAATGAATTGTCTTCACTCCATAAAGATTTAGAAGAATATGGAACACCAACTTTCCTTGCTGTAAAAAACAAAAAAGTGACGAAAGTATCTGGTGGTGGACAAAAAAGAAGTCAATTAATTGAAACATTTAAAGATATGGGAATTTTAAAATAAGGAAAAAAAGAAGATTTACTTTTTTCCTTTTTTTCGTTATAATGAAAATAGAAGGGAATGGTTTTAACAATGAAAAAAGCACTTTCTTTAGGAATTTTTATTATGTTCGTATTTGTTTTGTATCAATGGGGTGTTACTTACTTCAAAAAAGAACACAAAATAGAGTACACATATAAATCATTAGAAAAAACATTCCAAATTACGGAAAGTTTTAGGAACAACCAGTACTTATTAAAAATAGAGACAGAGGGAAAAAGTTTTTTAGTTACTGCGCCTAATCAATTTCAGAAAAACAAAAAAATTATAAATGACATTTTATACGAAGAGGAAAACGATACACTCTGTATTTTTCCGATTTATCCAAAAGGAACCACAGATACTATCTATTGCAATAACGGGAAAATACAAACAAGTTACGAGATGAATAAAAATACTTCTGCAGTACAAAGGTTAGAAGCAAGAATTAAGGAAAAAGGGTACCAAAAAGAGGAAAAAGAAGTAAAAGAGATGGAAATTAGAAATCGTTCCACATTCTACTACAAAGATGACTCGGAATACTTTACTTTTTGGGATTATAATGGCTATTACGTGCTTAATGGAGAAGCAAAGTATAAAATGCAAGTCACCGATTTCGACCGTTATGAAAATACGCTTTCTACATTGATTGGACCATTTTACATAAGTCCTGTATATCGGGACCCAACTACCAATGAAATTACTGGTTTCCAAGTATTAAATGTAACTACTAATAAAAATCTTGTAATTCCTTTAGAAAACCAATTGTCGAACTCCACTTACATCAATGGTGTAGTAGATGACCGTCTATATCTATTTGATCCCAATCATCTGTTACAAATAGAAATTAATCCCAAAGAAAATAAAGTTAGGATTGTAGGAAATAAAGAAGAAAATGCACAAGATTATAACGGAAACTTTGAAACTAGAAATATTTATGACTTTGTCAACCAAAAGATTACTTTTACTACCAACATAGAAAAAGAATTTAGAGAAAAATACGCATTGAATGAATTTAAAGAAGGGGAACAGGCAGTCTATTTCATTGAAGGTAATCAGATATATCAAGTTTATAAAGAATATCCAGAAACAAAAATTTTATTATTAGAAATGAACGGAATCAAAGAATTATTACTAGCAAAAGACCAACTATATTTTATTTCTGGAGATACCTTATATCGTTATACAAAAACAGATAACTTAGAAAAAGTAATCGTTTCTAATGAATTTCATTACAATTATAAAAATGTGATTTCCGTCTATTTAAAATAGAACGGATTTCTTTTCTTTCTCATATAATAAATTAACGAAGGAGGAAGAAAGGATGACAACAGAGACTTATATTACTAAAGAGGGCGACACGATTATTTCCGTTGCAAAGCTTTTTGGGATAAGAATCATTGATTTAATAGAAGCAAATAACTTACATGATGTATACTTTTTAGAACCAGGTATGGAGTTAACTATTCCTACAGATCATCCCTTAGGTTTCAAATATTATACAGTAGAAAAGGGGGATACAATTTTTATGGGGAATAATGAGTTTTAAATTAAATTTTATATATAAAATATTGCTTAAGTTGAGAAAAACTCAACTTTTTTTGGTATAATTTAATTATCAAGAACTTTTGAAAGGAGTACGATTTTTATGAAAGTAAAATTAAGTGAAGTAATTGATGCTTTAGACTTTACAAACGATGAAATTGAATACTATTATAATCCAACTAATGGAGAAATATTTATGTCAAATATTGGAGATTATGAAAATTTAAATGAAGATGAGTTAGATGAACTATTTGAAAAATCTATTGTATTACCCACTAGATATGATATTAATGAATATGAAATGATGGAAGATTTTGCAGAAACTATTGAAGATACTAGACTTCAAAATCAATTATACATTTCTCTAAATGGTAGTGGTGCATTTAGAAGGTTTAAAGATACTTGTATCAATTTTGATATTATTGACGATTGGTATAAATTTAGAGATGCAAAATATAAAGAAATTGCTATAAATTGGTGCAAAGAGAATAACATCAAATTTGAATAGGAGATGAATCATGAAGAAGTTTTTAAGAAATTATAATTTTGAAGATTATTTTGATTCACTTATACTATCTCGTGGAAAAAGTTACTATAAAGGAAATAGAATATTAGATATTTGGTGTCAGCAAGATTTAGTAACTGCTTATATTGATGGCTCCGAAATATATAGAATTGAAATAAGAGCAAATGATAAAGAATTAAATAATTTTTATTGTTCCTGTCCATATTCAGAAGATGGTGAATATATGTGTAAACATATTGCTGCTGTTCTTTATTATTTAGAAGAGAATGATATTCCAGAATTAGAAATTTCAAATAAAAAGAAAGTAAAAAGAGAAAAAAACAAATCTGAACTTTCTAAAATATATGATGAAATGAATTATGAACTAAGAAAAATAAGTGATAGAAGTGGATTTGTTAATTATTATAATGGAAGATATTTTGTGGATTTAGTTTCTAATGTATCTAATTACGTAGATGGTTTTATAGATAATGAAGAGTATAACAATGCTTTTGAACTAATTAAATACACCTATAGATTTATAAAAGATACTTTTATGGATGGATCTAATGGTGAATTTCAAAATTCATTATATTTAATTAATGAAAGTGCTAGTAAACTTTTATATAATGATGAATATTTTGATATCTTCTTATATTATACTCAAGATACAGCATCAAGTAATTCTTTAGATGATTTTTCAGATTCCCCACTACATGCTTTTATTTTATATGTTCATGATAAAGAATCAGCTAAAAAAGTTGTTAAAATATTGGATGAAATTGAATTAAGTACTTATGGAATATTTGTTAGTCAAACTCTAGATAAAATTTCATTAACTTATGATTTTATTAATAAAGATGATGCTATAAAAATGTGTTATGAAAATATTGAACATTACGGAGTAAAAGAATTATTAATTAAATATTTAAAAAATGATAATAAAATAGATGAAATAATACGAATATTAAAAGATGATATTAAAAATCATATAAGAAAAGATATGGCTTATGACAAATTACTAGATATTTATGATGAATATGGTATACAAGAAGAAAAGAAAAAAATATTACCTGAGGTTATCATAGAAACAAATAGTTTTGCAAGGTATAAAGAACTAAAAGATATGTATAGTGATTCTGAATGGGATTCTGTAAAAGAAAAAATAATATCTAAAATTAAACATAATAATAGGGATATTTTAGAAGATATTTATATGGAAGAAAATGAAACTAATAAATTATTTGAATTATTGAAGGAAAATCCTAATATATATAGATTAGCAAAATATCAAGATGCAGTAAAAGATAAATATAGTAAAGAATTATTAAATTTTTATAAACCACAAATACTTGAAGAATCAAAAAGAGTATCAGATAGAAAATGGTATCAAGAATTATGTCATTATATCAGAAAAATGAAAGAACTTGATAATTCTGATGATTTTATCTTTGATATGTTAAAGGAAATGTATCCTAATTATAGGAGTAAACGAGCATTTAAGGAAGAAATAATGAATGTTTTAAGTCATAAAAATAAACAAAGATTTTATGAATTAATAGAAAAATAGAAAGCTGGTGAAATATTGAAAAACAATATAATTATATATGTATCAAAAGACGGCAATGTAAAAGTCGATGTTAATATACTGCAAGATGATATTTGGATGAGTCAAGATGTTATGGCTAATCTTTATGATACTACTAAAAATAATATTTCAATGCACTTAAAAAATATTTTTGATGAAGGTGAGCTACAAAAGGATTCAGTTGTTAAGAAATTCTTAACAACTGCTAATGATGGTAAAAACTATAATGTCTTACACTATAATTTAGATGCCATTATTGCAGTTGGTTATAGAATTAACTCTAAAAAAGCAACTGAATTTAGAATATGGGCAACTAAAGTTTTAAAAGAATATATGATTAAAGGATTTGCTTTAAATGACGAAAGATTAAAAAATAATGGTGAAAGCCCGTATTTTGAGGAATTGCTTGCTAGAATTCGTGATATTAGGTCATCTGAAAAAATATTTTGGAGAAAAGTATTGGATATTTATGCAACTTCAATTGATTATGATCCTAAGGATAAATTATCAATCAAATTTTTTAAAACTGTGCAAAATAAAATGCATTACGCTACGCATGGCAACACTGCTGCAGAGATAATTTTTACTAGAGTTGATTCAGAAAAAGAAAATTTAGGCCTTACTAATTTTAAAGGAAATATACCTACAAAGTCTGAAACTGAAATTGCTAAAAATTATTTAACTGAAGAAGAGCTTAATATCTTAAATAGAATGGTATCTGCTTATTTAGATGTTGCTGAAATTAATGCTTTAGATAGACATGTAATGACTATGCAAGATTGGATAAATGAATTAGATACATTCTTAAAGATGACAAGGAAAGATATTTTAAAAGATAGTGGAAAAATATCACATGAAGAAGCTTTGAAGAAAGCACATAAAGAATATAATAAATATATGGAAAAACACTTAACACAAGCAGAACAAGACTATTTAGAAATATTAAACAAAGAAGTTGAAGAAATTGATAAATAATGGAATGGTGATGAAAGTGAGTAAAGTTTTAGAAACTAATTTATGCAAAATAAATTATTCAGAAAGTTTAAAAGAATTGGCAGAGGCAACTATTCAATTACTTGAAGGAAAGATAATTGAATATAAATTGTTTTTTGATATATCTACTAATGAGCAGATAATTGTTAATTATTTTGATACAGTAGAAGAATTTAGAAAATTTATATATGAAATTAGAGGTGAAAGGGATTCATTGCCTGAATATGCTAGAGGAACTTATGATAATGGAATGGTTAATGCATGTGTAAATCCTAAATTTCAATTAAAAAGATTATATACTGCTAGTCATGAGTTATTTCACATATTATATATGAAATATGTATTAAACAATGATTATTCAAAAAGAATAGTCTGGTATGATGAAGGTATGGCACAATTTATGTCAGGAGAAAAAGATTCGTTAACTGATGATGCTTTTAAAGACTTTTATTTGAACGTACGAGAAAAAGCAAAAGTAATACCACAGATGAATAGTTTAGTGCATGGAGATTCTTTTGTTAACGAGAATTATAATGGATATGACTTAAGTTATTTATCTATAAAATACTTATCAGAAGTGTTAAGTATAGATCAATTTAAATTGTTAATGTCCGATTTTTCAAAGATTAATCAACTTGGTAATGATATAGTTCAGAAAATGTTTAGTTATTATGATGAAAAGTTAAAAAACACAATTGTAAAAAAATAAATTAAAATTTAATCCTATAAGATTTAGAAAAATTTAAAAATTAGGATGATTTTTTGTGTTTAAAATTATTAATATTATTAGTCTTGCCCTATATATCATCCTACAAAGTAGGATGAATTTTGCAAGTGCAAAATCAGTTTTGTGTATATGCAGTTCCTTATGTAATAAGTGTTTAATTGCATATGATACACATACTTCTTATCCTGCTATTTCATATTTAATTAAATTATGAATCTTTTTAGGATGGTAGACAAAACTTTCTATACTTTATAAGTTGACTCTTCTTTTTAAAGGAGGTATCATGCATCATGCAAAAAGGAGATGATGTTTATGAAGATTATAATGGAGGTTTATGATAGTAAGTAATATTGTTAGGTATATTATAGATATACCAAATAATATTACTAAAACAAAAATTAATGCCATAGAATTTATTGGAGGTATTAAACTCTATGGTTAAATACAAAGTTAATTTAAAGTTTAAAGACAATGGAAAATCTTTAAATGAATTAATAACTGAAGTATTAAAAATAGAACTAGAAAAAAAGATTAATACGACTTGCAATATTTTAAAAAAGGAGCTACCATTCAAACATACTCATTATTCCCAAAGTGAAGGGAGTAGTAATTAATGATAGGGAATAGTAGTTTTAAAGTAGGAATATATATAAGATTATCAAGAGATGATGGAAATATCGAATCTGATAGTATTGTTAGTCAAAGAAGTTTACTTAATCAATATGTTAAAGAAAATAACTATAAAATAGTAGAAGAATATGTAGATGATGGGTTTACAGGAACTAATTTTGAAAGACCTGCATTTAAAAGAATGATTAAAGATATTGAACTTGGTAAAATCAATATGATTATTACAAAAGATATGTCTAGATTGGGTAGAGATTATATAGGTACTGGAGAATTAATTGAAAAGTATTTTCCAAATAAAAATGTTAGATATATTGCTATTAATGATGGGATTGATACATTCATAGATAATACAAATAATGATATAGCACCTTTTAAAGCAATAATGAATGATATGTATGCTAAAGATATTTCTAAAAAGGTTAAAACAAGTCTTCATTCTAGAATGAAAGATGGATTGTATGTATCAGGAAGGTGTCCTTTTGGTTATATGAAAGATCCAAATAACAAAAATCATTTAGTTATAAATAAAGAACAAGCAGAAACAGTTAGATTAATCTTTGATTTAGCACTTAAAGGTAATACATATCACTTTATAGCCCAAGAATTAACTAAAAGAAAAATTAAAACGCCAGCATCTTACTATAATTATGTGTGGAATACAAAATGCATAAATACTAATTGCATTTCACAAGAATATGGAGTATGGGTTGATACAACTATTAAGGCAATTCTAACAAATCAAATCTATGCTGGGGATACAGTTCAAGGTAAAACGAAAAAAATTAATTATAAACTAAAAAAGACAATTAAAAATAATCCTAAAGACTATATAATAGTAGAAGATACACATGAAGCAATCATTGATAGAGATACTTTTGATTATGTTCAAACACTTTTGCCTAAAAATGTTAAAAGGCCAGAGAAAAAAAGATTTTATTTATTAGATGGACTTTTGTACTGTGGAGATTGCAAACATAGAATAACGATTAGATATCAAAATAAAACTGGCAGAAGTTATACAACTTGCGATTATTATAGAACTTATTCTAAATATCATGTCTGTACAACTCATACCAATAATTATGAGGTATTAGAAAATGTTATTTTAGATAACATTAAAGATGTATGTAAAAAGTATTTAGACAAAAATAAAATAAAAGATTCTATTGGTAATATTGAGTTTCAAGATAATACTTTAAAAATAAAAAAACAAATTGAAAGTTTAGAACTAGTAAACAATAAACTAACCGAAACATTAGATAAAAATTATATGAACATGCTAAAAGGTATTATTAATGAAGAGCAATACTTAAGAATAAGTGAAAATCTTAAACAAGAAATGGAGAGTAATAAATTAAACATTGATAATCTTAAAGATGAACAAACAAATGAAAGTAAAATAGACAAAAAACAAATAGAAAAATATATAAATGAATTTTTATCACTTGAAAATCCAACTAGAGAATTAATAATTAATTTAGTAGAAAAAATCTATATCTATCAGGATAAGCAGATAGATATTATATTTACATTTAAAAATGTTACATAAAAATTGTATCTGGGGATACACTTTATAAAATAGGCAAACAATTTGGTTTAGACCCTAAAACTTTAGCAGAAATTAATGGATTAGAATTAAATGAATATATTTTTCCCGGAGAGAAGTTACTCGTACCTAAAGAAGGAGTACATGTATATATTACAGAAGAAGGAGATACTTTAGAATCTGTAAATCGACAATTAGAAAAAAATGGAGATGTAGAAATTTTAAATCAACGATTATATTTATTACCAGAACAATTAATTTCTTATCGTATGAAAGGTTAATAAGCTATTTTAAAAAGATGGCTTTTTTCTTTTCTAGAAAATACTTATTTAGTCAAATCAATCCGCATATCTTCAAAAAAAGAGTCGTTTGCCTTAACAAAATATTAGAGTAGAATAAAGAGATTTAGTCATGCATGGAGAGTATTAGCGATACAATAAAAAAGTAAAATTGAGTGTAGAAGTAAGTATTTTAATTAGAATTCCTTTAAAACTCACCCACTAATCATGAAAAATTTGGAAAGTCTTCTGCCTTTTCCTTTTTTTCATCGAAGTATTGAATAAAATCTTAAATCTTGCTATAATAAGTAATAGCTTTTGAGGAGATGAAAAGTATGAGGTTTTATCCAAATGTATATCAAAAAAGCATCTATGACATTCCCTATCAAAAACTGAAAAAACAAGGAGTAAAGTGTCTTTTATTCGACTTAGATAATACATTAATTACAAATTCTGAGTCCAATATTACAGAAAAACAACAACAACTTTTTAAAAAATTAAAAAAAGATTTTACCATTGTTATCTTATCGAATTGTTGGTTTCGGTGGCGAGTGAGGAAAGTTGCAGAAACAATCGGGTGTGACTTTTTCTTCTTTTCTTCAAAACCTAGAGTAAAAAACTATAAACGAGTACAAAAAAAATATCAACTAAAAAAGAAAGAAATGTGTATGATTGGCGATCAACTAATGACTGACATTTGGGCAGCAAACCGATTTGGGTGTTACTCCTGTTTAATCGAACCATTAGATAATAAAGATTTAATCACAACAAAAGTCAATCGTCTTCTAGAAAAAATCATATTTAGAAAATATGAAAAGGCGAATATAATGAAAAAAGGAGAATACTATGGATAAATATTGTGCAGGGTGTGGGGTCTTATTACAAGATGAAAACGCCTACAAAGAAGGATACACAACAGATATAGAAAATGATATTTGCCAAAGATGCTTTCGCATGAAAAACTATGGAGAATACCAAGTAAGCACAAAAAATAATGAAGAATTTATAGAAATATTAAAAGGGATTAACGAAACTAAAGACTTAGTGCTATACATTGTAGACATTTTAAATCTTGAAAAAGATTTACATTTTATCCGGCAATTCATTCAAAATAAAATTATTTTAGTCTTAAATAAAAAAGATGTATTACCAAAAAGTGTAAAATCAGAAAAAATCATCGAATATATGAAAAGCTTAGAAACAGATTTTGAAGACTTTGTGGTAATTAGTACAGAAAAAAATGATAATATTGACCTTCTATTAAGTAAGATTAAAAAATATCAAACCACAAAAAAAGTTTATGTTGTAGGACATACTAACGTAGGAAAAAGTAGTTTAATCAACAAACTATTAAAAAATTATTCAGAAGATAACGGGAACCTAACTATATCTCCACTTCCCTCAACAACCCTAAATAAAATCGAAATCGAATTAAATGACACCTTAACCTTAGTAGATACCCCGGGACTAATTGACCGTGAAAACATTGTGAATTATGTGGATGCAGCGGCACTAAAGAAAATTAATCCAAAAAAAGAAATTAAGCCAAAAACCTATCAAATTAAAAGTGGACAGTGCTTAGTGATTGGAGAATATGCAAGAATTGATTACGTCGAAGGAGAAAAAAATAGCTTTACTGTTTACGTGTCTAATGACATTAAAGTAAAAAAACATAATGCAAGCAAATATACAGCCCTTAAAAATCTAAGAAAAGCAAGTATTGAAGTAGGATATAGAGAAGACCTAGTAATCAACGGTTTAGGTTTTGTAAAAATTGTTTCTAAAGCAAATATTGATTTATATTTAGATATTAATGTAGGATTCTATACGAGAAAATCTTTAATATAGTTAGAATTAACCACTTAAAAGTAGAAAAATTCACTTATGATATATAATCACACTAGAAAATATTCTATCGTTAAAGGAGGGGAGAAATCATGAATCAAGGAACGATTGCGGAAATTCGTAGTAAACTAGATATCGTCGATGTCATTTCTAGTTACATCCCCTTAACGAAACAAGGAAAAAACTTCTTTGGAGTATGTCCCTTTCATGATGATACCAATCCTTCGATGAGTGTATCCAGAGAAAAACAAATTTTTCGTTGTTTTTCTTGTGGTGCAAGCGGAAACGTATTTACATTTGTCGAAAAATACGAACAAATCCCGTTTTTTGAAGCATTAAAACAATTAGGAGAACAAGTTGGCATCAAAGTAGAAGGAAATAGCAACTACAAACTTTCAGAGCATCAAGAAAAGGCTTATGAAATCTATGAATTAACAAACAAATTTTATCAAAACAACTTACTTTCCGCTTTAGGAAAAGAAGCTAGAGATTACTTAAAATCACGAAGCTTAGGAGACGAAGTGATAAAAGAATTTGGGATTGGCCTATCGAGTGGAGTCGGTAATCAATTAACCAAATTACTAGAAAAAAAAGGATATGAAAATCGAGAATTAAATAACTTAGGGCTTTCCATTTCTAATATGGACATATATCAAGATAGAATTATGTTTCCTTTATGCGATTTAACAGGGAAGTGTGTAGCCTTTTCCGGAAGAAGATATAAAACCAGCGAAGGCGGGAAATATATCAATACCAAAGAAACAAAGATTTTCGTAAAAGGACACCTCATCTATAACTATCATCGAGCAAAAGAAGCAGTTCGCTTAAAAAAACAAGTGATTGTGATGGAAGGGTTTATGGATGTGATTCGTGCGAGTACTGTAAATATCAAACACACAGTCGCCTTAATGGGAACCGCGATGACAAAAGAACAAGCCCAAATCATTCGAAGACTTTCTCTGGAAGTTCTTCTTTGTTTTGATGGAGATAGCGCTGGAGTTCATGCAACTGCTGTAAACGGGGAAGTCTTACAAAAGCTTGGATGCATAGTTAAAGTCATTGAACTACCCGACCCAGAAGACCCAGATTCATACATTCTAAACCATGGAGGAGAATCATTCCAAAACCTTATCGACGGGGCAATATCATTTTCAGACTTTAAAATCAAACAGTTGAAATCTGGAAGAAACTTAAACAGCGATGAAGAAAAAGCAGACTACATTCATGCGGTAATTAAAGAGGCAAGTACCCTAAATGATGCAATTCGTCAAGAAATTATATTAAAAAAACTTGCAATTGAGTTCAATTTGAGTTATAATACCTTGGAAAAAGAGTTACAAACGTTAAGTAGCTCGACTCCTAAGGACAAGCCGAAAATCAAAAAAGAAATCAAAGAAAAACATGATAAATACTTTGTCGCACCACGTGCCGTACTTTACTATATGATGATGGATAAGGATACGCTAAATTACTACAACCAACAAGGAATCTTTTTCCCTGATGAGAAATTTAGAGCATTTGCTTCCGAAATCGCTTACTGTATGAAAAAGTATGGCCAAGAAACCTTAGCATTTGCCGACTTTGATACATATTTGCAAGACAAAAAAGAATTTCATGAACTTCTTTTAGAAATTATGGCTTTAGACTTAGAAGAAAACATCTCTTTGGAAGTAATCAAAGATTATATTCAAGTCATGGAAAAAGACTATAAGAACCGAGAAATCAAAAGGTTAAAAGAATTGATAAAAAATACGCCAGACTTGGACGAAAAATCGCGATTATTTGAAAAAGTAAGAAGTTTAAAAATAGGGAGTTGAACAAAATGCCAAGCGAAATCAAAACACTAGAGGAAAGAAAACAGAAATTATTACAGATTGGAAAAGAAAAAGGATTTATTACTTATGAAATTCTAGCCGATGAACTAAAAGGGCTAGATATGGATAGCGATTCTTTAGATGATTTATATAACTTTTTAGTCGATAACAATATCGATATTATTGCCGAAGAAACAGAAGATGTCTCACCAGAAGGCGATGATGGGGGAAGTGTCTTAGAAAATATTGAGGACTATACATTAACTAAAGATATCAAAATTAATGACCCTGTTCGGATGTATTTAAAAGAAATTGGACGAATTAACTTGCTAACTAACGATGAGGAATTTGAGTACGCCCGTCTTGCAGAAGAAGGGGATGAAAATGCCAAAAGAATCTTAGCTGAGTCGAATTTGCGTCTTGTCGTATCGATTGCGAAACGTTATGTAGGACGAGGAATGCTATTTTTAGATTTGATTCAAGAAGGAAATATCGGATTGATGAAAGCCGTAGAAAAATTTGACCCAGCAAAAGGATACAAGTTTTCTACTTATGCAACTTGGTGGATTAGACAAGCTATTACAAGAAGTATTGCCGATCAAGCAAGAACAATTCGTGTTCCCGTTCACATGGTAGAAACCATCAACAAATTAGCACGTGCTCAACGCCAATTAACCCAAGAGTTAAATCGTGAACCAACCGATGAAGAACTAGCAAAGAAAATGAATTTAAGTGTAGAAAAAATCAGAGAAGTATATAAAATAAGTCAAGACCCTGTATCACTAGAAACCCCAATTGGTGAAGAAGATGATTCCCATCTAGGAGATTTTATCAAAGATGAAAGAATGATGTCCCCAGAAGAATACACAACTAGTGAAATGTTAAAAGAAGAATTATCTAGCGTATTATTAACTTTATCTGACCGTGAGGAAAGAGTACTAAGACTTCGTTTCGGTCTTGAAGATGGACAATGTAGAACACTAGAAGAGGTTGGACAAATTTTTGGTGTCACAAGAGAGAGAATTCGTCAAATCGAAGCCAAAGCACTAAGAAAATTAAGACACCCTTCTCGTTCAAGAAAATTAAAGGATTTCTTAATTGACTAATCCAGTAAAATTAAACAAACGTCTTTTAGAAATTGCAAACATTGTCAAAGACGGAGCAAAAGTTTTAGACGTTGGTTGTGACCATGCACTTTTAGATATCTACTTAACCCTAGAAAATAGAGAAGTTAAAGCAATTGCTTCAGATATCAAAGAAGGTCCATTAGAAAAAGCGAAGGAAAACATCAGAAAATATCAACTTACCAAAAAAATAGAGGTCAGGCTTGGACCAGGAATAGAAACGATAGATGATGCTGTCGATACCATTGTAATTTGTGGAATGGGCGGAATGAACATGGTAGGAATATTAAAATATAAAAGAAATCTTCTTAAAAATGTCAAACAAATTATCCTTTCTCCAAACAATTATCCAGAAAATGTGAGAAAAGAAATTAGCAAGTTAGGATATTTTATTGAAGATGAAGTGCTAGTAGAAGAAAACCATTTCATTTATCCAATCATCGTATTTCAAAAGGGAAGAAAATTCTATCAAAAGAAATCATATGTGTATGGACCAATTCTTTTACATAAAAAAGGGGACTTATTTATCAAATATATCAAAATGGAATTATCGCAGAAAGAAAAACTTCTAAAAGTTTTACCTAAAAAATACATTAAGCGAACATTCCAATTGAAGGCACAAATTAGGAAATTGAAAAAGATATTAAAAACAACAAAAAAGACTAGATGAGAAAATTCATTTAGCCTTTTTTCTATTAAAAAATAATCGTTTTTAAAATGCGCTCAGTATTTCTGAAATTCAATTTTGCTACTTCTTCTAACTTTTCCTGACCATATTTTTCTACCACTTCTTCTCCTATCTTGTCCACTTGAGAAGAGGCACCTTTAACAAGAGGGATATGTAAAGTATCACTAAGCTTATCAAATTCCTTTAAGAATATATACCGTGAGATAATTGAAGCGCAACCAACAGCCAAGTTTTTATCTTCTGCTTTGGTCATAAAAGTAATTCCTGTTTGAATATGCGTAGAATCTTTAATATAATCATAATATCTTGCTTCCCTTGCAAATTCATCGACAATGATATAATCATATTCAGGGTTTATCTCTTTAATTAATTGATAGAGTACTTTATTATGTAAAATTGCTTTAATTTTGTTCATATTATAATTCATTCCATACTTTTGGTTATACTCCTTATTTGATAAGATAACACTACGATAAGGAATTTTTTTCGCAATTTGTGGAGCAACTTTTAAAATTCGTGCATCATCAATTTTTTTAGAGTCACCCACCTTTAATTCCTGTAAGAAAGGGATATCCTCCTTAGATACAAAGCATGCAGTAACTACGATTGGGCCAAAATAATCTCCGGTTCCAACTTCATCTGAACCAACAGAAGAACAGTAATAATATTTTTGATCATTTGTTGCCTTACCTTTCTCATTTGCTTGTCCATCCATTTCTTTCCACATGTTAGCATCCACATCTGCACTAGTTCCTTGAAACATCACCTTTCCAGAAGTATACATCGTAATCACCGTATCTTCATCATCCGCTTGAAACACAACATAAGGAATTTCTTTATCTCGCTTTTTATCTTGGTAATAATCAATCATTTTCTTTTTCGTCGCATCACTGACCTTAATCACAATATTCATGTTGCTTCCTCCCTTTTTTCATAGGCTAGATTACCATAAAAGCGTAAATTTTGCAAGAAAAAACAAAAATAATAAATATGATAATCTATTGAAATTTAATCAAAATTCTTCGATAAATTCACTATCGTTCGCTTCTAAAGAAATCTTATGACATACTAAATTCTATAGTTTTCTCTTAAATATCCGTTTGCTTTTGAAATTGAATAATAACGAAAACTACATTAATTTACTTTTATTTTTTCAAAAAACATGTATAATAGATAATGTAGGAGGTAGTATTATGAATATGGCAAACATAATTGATGTTATTGTATTCTTATTCATTGCACTTTGGGGAGTTAATGGGTTGAAAAGAGGCTTCATCAAACAAGGAGTAATGACGATTGGTACCGTGATTGTATTCATCTTAGCATTTACCCTAAAAAATCCAATTGCCGAGTTTTTAAGTTTGAACTTACCATTTTTGACCTTTGGAGGAATGCTACTTGGAGGAACAGCAATTAATATTTTGTTTTACCAATTAATTTCTTTCATTATTATCGTCTGTCTTTTAGAAATCGTCTTAAAGGCATTAGTAAAAGCATCAGGAATCATTGAAATGATTTTAAAATTCACAATTATTCTAGGAATTCCTTCTAAAATTTTAGGATTTATTCTAGGAATTATCGAAGGAGTTATCGTTGCCCATATTGCACTATTCTTTATTACACAACCAATCTTTAATTTATCTGTAGAAAATGCGCCATTAACAAAAACAGTCATGAAAGTTCCAGGACTTTCTGGAATTACCCATTCCATGATGGAAACATTTACAGACATCTATGAGCTTATGGATAAATATAAAGATTCGAATGACTCTAACGGATATAACTTAGAGGCAATTGAAGTCATGTTAAAGCATAAAGTAATTAGTGTAGACTATGTAGAAAAATTAATCAAAAAAGGAAAAGTAAATGTCGTAGGAATTGATAATTTACTAAACCAATATAGAGAAAGGAAATAAAATTATGGAATTAAAAAATGAAAATTTTCAAGAAGAAATAAAAACAGGGTTAGTCTTAGTAGATTTTTTTGCTACTTGGTGTGGTCCTTGTAAAATGCAGTCTGCTGTATTAGAAGAAATCGAAAACGAGGTAAAAATCGTCAAAGTGGATGTGGACCAACATGAGTCATTAGCTCGTGAATACTCCGTAATGTCTATTCCTACTTTAATTTTATTTAAAGATGGAGCAGTAGTGACAAAAAATGTAGGATTCATGCCAAAGCAAGCTTTACTAAGCTTAATTGAGGAAAACAAAAACTAAAGGGGAAAATCATTTGAATACTCTTACTATTGGAAGTTTTAACTTTCAAAACAAAAAAGCGAATCGTTTAGGAATTAAAATTGAAGGGAAAGATTCGGCATTTTTAATCTCCGAACATATTCAACGATTTAACTATGATATCTTAGGAACACAAGAGTTAACGAAACGATTCCGTTTTCGCTTAAGCCAGTATCTAAAAGGCTATGAAACAACAGGGAAATACCGCTATATCAACAATATTTTAAGTAAACTCATTCCCAAATCAATCGACTTTAACGAAAGCACAAGCATTATCACCAAAATTAAAGTACTCGATAGTAAAACGAAACATTTGCCATCTTTTTTTAAAATTCCAAGAATTGTAACGATTGCACATATGGAAAAAAATCAAGAAATTTTTACCATAATGAATACTCATCTAGAAATAAAAGATAAAAATACGCAAATTCGACAATTGCAAGCTTTAGTAAAGATAATTAAAAATGACAAATATCGAGAAAATCTAGTGTTGATGGGAGACTTTAACATGAGTGTGAATATGGAACACTTCGCTATCTTTCTAAAAAACTTAGAAGATTTAGGATTACAACGAGTAGAAATCAACGAAAGAACACAAATCAATAGAAAACGTGCAATTGATCATATTTTTATTCCTAGTCATTGGATAGTCGTAGAAAAAGGTTGTGTTAACGACCAAACCCTAAAAGCGGTAACCGACCATACAGGAATTTACGTAAAAGTTAAGAAAAGCAGATAAATTCATCAAAAAATATCCTTGCATTTTCATTAAAAATATAGTATATTATACCTGTACCGTTACTAGGTTTAGGAAAAAAATCCTTCTTTACCTTCACTTAGTAACAGGCATATCAAAAGAAGGAGGAAAAAGAATATGGCATTAACGACAGAAAGAAAAAGTCAACTTGTAAAATCTTTCGCAAGAAATGAGAAAGATACTGGTTCTCCAGAAGTACAAGTAGCGATTTTAACTGACGAAATCAACAAATTAACAGAACATTTAAAAGAGCATAAACATGACCATCATTCACGTCGTGGACTTTTAAAGAAAGTTGGACAAAGAAGAAGTATGTTAAATTATCTTGCAAAAAAAGATGTTCAAAGATATCGTGAGCTAATTGAAAAATTAGGATTAAGAAAATAGGCACGTTTTTTCGTGTCTTTTCTTTTTGGAAAAAAGAAAGGAAGAAATATGAAAAAGACATTTGAATTAAATTTTAAAAATAGAAAATTAGTGGTAGAACACGGGGAAGTAGCAAAGCAAGCAAATGGTGCGGTTATGGTAAGATATGGGGATACCGTTATATTAACCACCGTAGTCGTATCAGAAAAGGCGAACTTATTATCCGACTTTTTTCCTTTGATGGTACTTTATCAAGAAAAATTATATTCTGTAGGAAAAATCCCAGGAGGATTTATTAAAAGAGAAGGTAGACCCACAGAAAATGCAACTTTGGCAGCACGTATGATTGATAGACCAATGCGTCCACTATTTCCCGAAAATTTTAGAAACGAAGTGCAAATCGTAAATACCGTATTGTCTGTAGACCAAGACAATTCTCCAGAAATGACCGCAATGTTTGCTTCTAGTTTAGCCACCTGTATTAGTAAAATTCCATTTGGAGGACCAATTGCCGGAGTTAAAGTAGGGCGCGTTAACGGAGAATTTGTAATTAATCCAACCGCAGAGGAATTAGAACAATCCGATATCGACCTAACGGTTGCTGGAACAAAAGAAGCAATCAATATGGTTGAAGCAGGAGCAAAAGAAGTAAGCGAAAAAGATATGCTAGATGCTTTAATGTTCGGTCATGCTGCAGTTAAAGAATTAATTGCTTTCCAAGAAAAAATCATCGAGGAAATCGGAACAGAAAAAATGGAATATCCACATCTTGAAATCAGTGCTGCATTAAGAAGCGAAATTGAAGAAAAAATTAAAAAACCATTAGATGAAGCCTTACGAATCAAAGATAAATTAACTAGTTATGAAGCGATTGATAGAATCAAAGAAGAATTACTAGAAGAATACAAAATAAAATTCCAAGATTTAGAAGAAGAGGTGCGACAAGAAGAACTAACAAAAGTTTCCCTTGTGTTCCAAGATGTAGAATATGAAGTATTCCGAAAAATTGTAGTCAAAGAACGAACTCGTGCCGATGGTAGAAAGATGGATGAAATTAGACCACTTTCAACGGCAATAGATTTACTCCCAAGAACTCACGGTTCTGCATTATTTACTAGAGGTCAAACGCAAAGTTTGTCAATCACTACCCTTGGTGCTTTAGGAGAACATCAAATTTTAGATGGACTTAGTCTAGAAGCAGAAAAAAGATTTATGTTGCATTATAACTTCCCTGCATTTTCTGTAGGAGAAACAGGAAGATATGGAGCACCAGGAAGAAGAGAAGTAGGACATGGTGCCTTAGGCGAACGTGCGTTATTACAAGTCATTCCAAGCGAAGAAGAATTTCCATACACCATTCGTGTCGTTTCAGAAATCTTAGAAAGCAATGGAAGCAGTTCACAAGCAAGTATTTGTGCCGGATGTATGAGTTTAATGGCAGCAGGAGTTCCGATAAAAGCCCCCGTTGCAGGAATTGCTATGGGATTAATCACAGAAGGAAAAGATTATACCATTTTAACCGATATCCAAGGAATGGAAGACCATCTAGGAGATATGGATTTTAAAGTCGCAGGAACAAAAAATGGAATTACGGCTTTACAAATGGATATTAAAATCGCAGGAATTACGCAAGAAATTCTAGAAGAAGCTTTAGGTCAAGCAAAAAAAGCCCGCTTCGAAATTTTAGAAAAAATCAAAGAAACCATCGAAAAACCAAGAGATGAAGTCAGTCAATATGCACCAAAAACCGAAATTTTCTTTATTAAACCAGAACGAATTAAAGATGTCATCGGAAAAGGTGGGGAAATGATTACCAAAATTATTTGTGAAGCTTCTAACGTCAATGCAGTAACCGAAGTTGGTGCAGTAAAAGTTGACTTAGAAGATGATGGTAGAGTCATTATTTATCATTCTGACAAAGAAATTATCGAAACTACGAAAAAAATGATTTTAGATGTCGTTAAAGAAGTAGAATTTGGAAAAATTTATTCTGCTAAAGTGGTAAAAGTTGAAGAATTCGGTTGCTTTGTAGAACTTTGGCCAGGTTGTGAAGGATTAGTACATATCTCAGAATTAGATGTAAAACGGGTAAATAAAACGGAAGACATCGTTAAAGTAGGCGATGAAATCTTAGTCAAAGCTGTAGGTAATGACAAAAAAGGAAGATTAAATCTTTCTAGAAAGCAAGCACTTATGCCTAAAGAAGAACATCCTAAGAATGAGAAAAATCATAACCAACCATCAGAAGTACAAAATAGTGAAAATGAATAGTTAATAAAGAAAGTTCCACCTAATTTAAGTTGCGTTAGGTGGAATTCTATTATGGCCAAAAAAAAACAACAGGAAAAGAAGAGATTTGTGAAAAGAGAAAAAATTTTTAACTGTCAATTTTCCTTTGAATTTACGTTTTTCAAGAATTACAAAGATTAAGAAAGCATTTGCTAAAGTGATTGAATACACTTGATAGAAAACATACTATAAGTTAACTTTTGAAATAAGATTATTTTGACAAAAGGAATGATTTATTATAAAATAAAAATAGAAAACAACATAAAAGACAGAGAAAAAACAAATGTCTTTTTCTGTTTGAGAAAACTTAGGAGGGGGACTCATGAATATTTGTGATAAAATCTGCGATAACACATTAATTCTTACACCATCTACAAACAAAAAAAAGCTACTGCAAGAAATCAGTCAAAGCACCAATCTTTTTCGTGTCAAAATCATGACACTTGAAGAATGCAAAAAAAAGATATATTTTGATTACGATGAGGATGCCGTCATTGAATTAATGCGGATGGACCACATCAAAAGTGACATTGCCAAAATCTATTTAAAAAACATGATGGTTGTAAAAGAAAATACTTCTAGTAAAAAATTAAAAGCACTATACGAAAAACGAAAAAGCTTAGAAGAAAAAGGAATCGTTAAAAAAAACGACCTGTTTTTATCTTCTTTAAAAGAAAAAAGCATTTTAATCACTGGTTACGATTTTTATAAAAAAGAAGATATCGCCTTCATCGATGAATTAAAACAAATCACTAAAGTAGAGGTAATTTCGAAAGAAGAGACGGAAAAGAAAGTCCTCACTGTATACGAATTTCCTACTTTAGAAGAAGAGGTAGAATTTATTTTAGAAAAAATGATTTCTCTTTTTACGAAAGGAATCCCATGGCATAAGATAAAGTTAGCAGGACTAGACGATACTTACAAAAAAACATTTCAAGAACTACTTGCATTTTTTCCTCTTCCGATAGAAGTAGAAGATAAAGTCTCTCTGTTCGAAACACAAATAGGAAAGAAAATTTTAAAAAGGAAACAAGAACAGAAGAGCTTTTTCGCCATCCTAAATGAATTCCAAGAACAACAAATTAAAGAAGATATCTATGAACAAATCTTAGACATTTTTAATCATCTAGATGAAAAAATTGAACCAGAAATACTATTGACATTATTAGAAGACAAATTAAAGGAAACAAAAATAAAGGGAGTAACCTTATCAGAGAGTATTGAAATAATCTCTTTAGAAAACCTAACATTAGAAAACGATGACCATGTATTTGTTATCGGATTTACTAATGGAAGATTTCCTATCATAAAAAAAGATGAAGACTTTTTGTCCAATCAATTAAAAAAAGAATTAAACATGTCAACGACCGAAGAAGAAAATCGTTTAAGAAAAAAAGCCTTGATGAACACGTTATACCAAATTTCTAATTTGACGATAACCTATGCTAAAAATGATGACTTTAATGAGTACTACCCATCTACATTAATTGAAGATGATCAAATGAATGTAGAAATTCCTAGTGAATCCATTAAACACCACGCTAAAACTTGGGATAAGATTCGCTTAGCAGGAATGTTAGATGATTATATTAAATACGGAATAAAAAGTGAAAAATTAAACGATTATTATGTCACGCACAACATTAACTATCGCACTTATAATCATGCTTATCAAAAAATAAATCCAGAGATTTTAAAAGACTTTTTAGACCACAAACTACTTCTTTCTTATTCTTCATTAGATAATTTCTATCGGTGCAGTTTTCGCTACTTTCTACAAAATATATTAAAAATCGCAAAATTTGAAGAAACCCAAACCTTAAAACTAGGAAACATATTTCATGGGGTATTAGCCAAAATGTATGATGAAGATTTTCTGTTTAATCAAGCCTATCAAGAAGAGTTAGAAAAATACGAACTGAGTAAAAAAGAATCGTTCTATTTGAATAAATTAAAAAAAGATTTAGAAAAAGTCATTGAAGTCATCCAAAAACAAGAGAAACTTACTGGATTTTCTAAACATTACTTAGAAGAAAAGTTTTATGTTCCCATTGATAATACAGATACCAATACAACGTTTATGGGAGTAATCGATAAGATTTATGAATATAACAAAAATGGTCAAGCTTTAGTAAGTATTGTCGATTATAAAACAGGTTCTGCTAATATTGACCTATCTTACGTTCCCTACGGGTTAAAAATGCAACTTCCTGCATATATGTATCTATTGAAAAAGTCAAACCGGTTTTCTCACCACACAATTTGTGGAATTTACTTACAAAAATTATTATTTTCAGGAAAACCTGAAGAAAAAGAAAAAAATTTGCGACTTCAAGGATACACGACAAGTCGGGAAGACCTTCTAGAATTATGGGATGTAACTTATGAAAATAGTGAGATGATTCAATCCTTAAAGAAAACCAAAAATGGTTGGTATAAATATGCCAAATTATTAAGCGAGGATGAGGTAGAACAATTAATTCAAGAAGTCGAAGAAAAAGTGAGAGATGCCGCAACCAAGATTTTAAATGCCGATTTTCCAATCAATCCCAAACGAATCGACGGCGAAAATAAAGGATGCGAATTCTGCCAATTTCAAGACATTTGTTTTCACCAGGAAAAAGACTTCGTAAATATCGAAAGGGGAGAGGATAACCATGCCGAAATGGACGAAAGAGCAACAACAAGCAATTGATGAATCAGGAAAAAACATCATCGTATCTGCTGGTGCAGGAAGTGGGAAGACTGCCGTTTTATCAGAAAGAGTAATTAAAAAACTAGAACAAGGCGTGGATATTGACCGCTTACTAATCTTAACCTTCACTAAAGCCGCAGCATTCGAAATGATGATAAGAATAAGGGCAAAAATTAAAGGACGTCCAAATCTCCAAGAACAACTAAAAAAAATAGATGCAGCATATATCACGACTTTCGACTCTTTTTCTTTATCCCTCGTGAAAAAATATCATTATCTTTTAAATATCAAAAGAGATATTCAAATTACCAATGAGAACATCATGAAACAAGAAAAAAAACGCATTTTAGAAGAAATTTTTGCTCGTTATTACGAAGAAGAAAATCAAGACTTTTTTGCCCTATTAGAATCATATACCACTAAAGAAGATACGGAATTAAAAAAAGCAATATTAGATATTTATAATAAATTAGAGTTAAAATATGACCAACGCACCTTTCTGACTTCTTACATTCATAATGAGAGAAAAAATAGAGCAAAAAAAATTCAGGATTTTGAACGACTTTTAATAGAAAAAGGAAAAGAATTAAAAGAGACGTTAGAAGAATTATCCTACTTTGTCGACGGAGATTATTATGCTTCTTTAGAAGAAGCCTTACTTCCGATAATGAATTCCTCTACTTATGATGAATTGAAAAAAGCAATCCATATCAAATTAAGTCCAATTCCTAGAGGTACAGAAGAAGAAGGAAAAAAGAAAAAGGAACATCTCGTAAAACAAATCGATAAAATCAAAGAATACTTGATTTATGAAGATAGAGAAGAAATTGAACGTCTTTTAGAAGACCAAGAAAAATATCTCCAAGTCTTAATTCACATTTTCCTTGAATTAGAAGAGAAGATAACCCTTTATAAAAGAGAACACTCTGCATTCGAATTCACAGACATTGCCAAAATGGCCATATTCTTAGTGCAAGAAAATAAAGAAATTCAAGAAGAGTTAAAACATTATTTTGAGGAAATTATGGTCGATGAATACCAAGACACATCAGATTTACAAGAAACTTTCATCCAAGCGATTGCCAACAATAACGTATATACTGTAGGAGATATTAAACAATCCATCTACCGTTTTAGAAATGCTAATCCCTATATCTTCAAAGGAAAATATGATGCCTACGAAGAAAAAGATGGAGGAGTAAAGATTGATTTAATGAAAAACTTTCGAAGTAGAAGAGAAGTTTTACAAAATATCAATGACATTTTCGATCTTGTCATGGACGACAAATTAGGAGGATGTAACTATCAAAAATCACATCGTATGGTATTTGGAAACACAAATTATGAACAAGAAGATACAAAACAAAACGCAAATTTTGAAGTCTATAATTATATAGGAATCAAAGGGTACACAAACGATGAAATAGAAGCATTCACTATTGCCCAAGATATCCAAGAAAAAGTCGTTTCTAATTACCAAGTCATCGATAAAGAAAGTTTCCGTCTCAGAAATGCTCGATTTGATGATTTTGCTATTCTAATGGATACTGCCAAAAAATTTGATTTATATAAAAAAATCTTTGAATATTTAGAAATTCCATTAAATGTTTATAAAGATACTAACATTACCGAAGAAGATGATATCTATATTATCAATAACTTGCTCACACTAATTCAACTTGCCTACAAAAAAGAGTATACTAGTGAATTTATCTATGCCTTCGTCAGTGTTTCTCGTAGTTACCTAATTCAGATGTCAGAAGAAGAAATTCTTACCATCATCCAAAAGAAAAGTTACAAAGAAAGCAAGTTAATGAAAAAGATAGAGCCGATTTTAAGAGAATACCCTTACTTAAACATCAGAAAATTATTTGAACAAGTCATTCACACTTTCTCCTTTTATGAACGACAAATCGAGGTCGGAAACATTAAACATCTCATCGCCCATATTACTTATCTAAAAGAAGTCTTTGAAGAAATGGCGAATCTAGGATTTTCGATAGAAGAGGCAATTACCTCCTTTTCTAAAATGGTTCGAGATGGCGGCGAAATTAAAATGTCATTCAATAACACTAGCGATAACGCAGTTAAATTAATGACAATTCATAAATCGAAAGGTTTAGAGTTCCCCGTTCTCTATATGGCTGGACTTTCTAACCGCTTTAACATCAAAGACTTAAATGAAAAGTTTATTTTTGATGAAAAACACGGATTCATCTTTCCTTTTTATCAGGAAGAAGAAAAGAAAAGTATAAACTTCTTCACGATGAAAGAAAATTATTTAGAAGAAGAGGTTAGCGAAAAGATACGACTATTTTATGTTGCACTAACTAGAGCAAGAGAAAAAATCATTATGTTAACAAACAACGAAAAAGAAATTGAGTCTTTTCTTGAAGATAAAGTAAAAAATACAGTAAAAATCAAATATCGTTCATTCTTAGATATTTTAAAAAGTATCTGGACAAACATCATTCCCTATAAAAGACAAATTGATGTAACAAGTATAGGATTAACAAAAAACTACAATTTGATTAAACCTTCTAATTATGATAAAACTTTAGAAAAAAAAGGGAAATCATTAATCTATGAAGAAGTAGAATATCGCATAGAGTTAAGTGAAAACCTAAAATTTTCGAAAACGACAAAAAATCTTCTTTCTCAAGAAGAAAAAGAAGCCATTCAAATGGGATTGAGATTTCATGAAATATTCGAACTAATTGATTTTAATCACCCAGATTATCGTGGCTTAACTGCATTCGAAGAAAAAAAAGTCAAAGAATTTCTTAACCAACCCATCCTAAAAAACATCGAAAACAGTAAAATCTATAAAGAATTTGAATTTATCGATAGGGAAAAAGAAAAAATCAAACAAGGAATGATTGACCTTTTGATTGAGCAGGAAGACAAAATCATCATCATTGATTACAAACTTAAAAAGGTAATGGACCAAGCTTATATCAAACAGCTAACTGGTTATAAAAACTATATTTATAAAAAGACGAACAAACCTATCGAAGTTTACCTATATTCTATCTTAGAAAGTAAATTTATCGAAGTAGAAGGAAAACAAGTAGTATAAAACAAATACTAAGTCTATCCAAAATGAACCATTAAAAATGATAGTTTATTGAAAAAAACAAAATAATAATGCCATTGAAAACAGGATTAGAAAGAATAGAAAACGTAATAAATTTACATATAAGATTTATCACGAGTCATTGTAAGATGGCTCGATTTTTAGTATAATATTAGTAATTAAAAGGAGATGATTCTGGTGAAATGTGTACTTATGAATAAAAATACAGAAGTTTTGTTGGTAGAATATAATACAAATTTTGGGATATTTGATAGAATGTATGAAATTATCAATATCGATTATGCGCCACTTTTACTTAAAAACTATTACGAAGAGGAAAAAGATGAATTAGTTTTGTTAAACAGATTAACAGAATGGTTTAAAGGAAGAGGTATTCCTAGTTGGCGAGATAAATTAGATTTACTTCTTCACCGTCTTAATATAGAAACTGCGGATGAACTTCTAGATAAAGCGTTTGGGTTATCTTTATCAGACCAGTATTGGTTAAAACCCTATGATAACGACTTAAAATATGATGATGTAAATTTCTTTGATAATGACTTTGATTATGCTGAATTTCTAGAGGCATCTCTATCTTTAAATAGTACAATGATAACAAAAGAAGCTTCCCTTAAAACTCCTAATAATACGACTGATGGAATGTTAAAAAAGGCTTGGATTATCGAGGGTGATACTAGATATTTACTTAAAGGCGGTTATAAAAATGAAATATTACAACCATTTAATGAAGTATTAGCTAGCGAAATCTGTAAGCGTTTAGGGTTTAAACATGTGGAATATAGTCTTGATACTTATAAAGATACCGTCGTATCTAAATGTCCTTGTTTTATTACAAAAGATACAGAACTTGTAACTGGTTATCAAATAAGAAATCATATGCAAAGACATAATAATTATGAAGATTATGAAGATTACATTAAAGTATTAGAAAATCATGGGATTAAAAATGCTAGAGAGCAAATGGAAAATATGTATATTTTAGATTTTCTGATAATGAATGAAGATAGGCATCTTAATAACTTTGGTATTATAAGAGACGTTAATACCCTTAAATGGTTGAGTGTTGCCCCAATATTTGATAATGGAATGGCTTTAAATGTAGATTACTATAGCGAAGGAGAAGTTGCCATTTCTAATCATGGAAGATTATTTTATGAAGTAAAACCATTCGATGAGATAATCAAAGTAGTTAAGGATTTTTCAAGAATTGAGAGTACAAAACTCAATGACTTACCTGAATGGTTTGATAAGCTACTCCATCAGTATCAGAGTATCACAAAAATGAGTGACAAGAGAATCCAGTTATTATGCGTTTTACTAAATAGACAGATAAATAAATTAAAAGATTTAATTGAAAAAAGTGTTTAGATGATTTTCTTAGACACAAAATGATAGATATTTTTAATCAAACAGATTTAAATCTTACTTATATGACCATTTACAAAAAAGAAACAATCGAAAAGAAAGACATTTCTTTTAAAGATTTATATCATTCTAAATTCGATTTCAAGTCTTTTTCACCAATTCACATTGAAAAACCTTTGCCTCACCTAGATTTTTTTTAAAAAATTTGGTAGAATGAAATTAATGTATCAGAGAATTTCATAATACGACATAATGATACAGGTGAAAAAAGGAGATAAAAAATGGAAAAATTACAAGGAAAAGTTGCCATCATTACTGGTGGTGCTATGGGAAATGGATTAGGGATTGCAAAGGTATTTTTAAAATATGGTGCAGAAATTGCGATTTTAGATTATGCCACATGTTTAGAAGAAACCATAAACTCCCTAAAAGAAGCATACCCAGGGCGTAAAATATTCGGTTATACCGTAGATATCAGAGAAAAAGAAAACGTAGAAAATGCCGTAGATGAAGTCATGAAAGAATTTGGACATATCGATATTTTAGTCAACAATGCGGGTGTTGCTAGATTAGAATCTTTTGATACGATGTCTGATGAAACAAGAGACTTTCACTTCGATATCAATATTAAAGGAACATGGAATGTAACTAAAGCCGTTATCCCACAGATGAAAAAGAATCAAGAATCTAGCATCGTTAACCTTTCTAGCGTTACTGGACCAATGGTTGCAGATAGCGGAGAAGTTGCCTATGCAACGACAAAAGCAGCACTTGTTGGATTTTCAAAAGCGATTGCCGTAGAATTTGTTGGAAACAATATTCGTTCTAATGCAATCCTTCCAGGGTATATCCTAACACCAATGGTAGAAGGAATCGGAAAGGACACAAATCCAGAAAACCCAGACGAAGTCATTCAAGGAATTGCTGCGGGGATTCCAATGAAACGCCTTGGCACTATAGAAGAGCTAGGAGAACTTGCAGCCTTCTTAGCAAGTCATGAATCTTCTTATATCACAGGACACGAATTTGTTATTGATGGGGGAAGCACTTTACCAGAAACGATGAGTGTAGGAGTATAGAAAAAAATCAGTCATTTTGATTGATTTTTTTCAATGTAAACTTCTTTTAAAACTTTTGGTTGATAACAAGAAAATGATGAGAAATCCTCTTTAGGAATAGAAAACTGATATCTAACTTCCTCCTGATATTCTTTAACCACATTATCCATGTCCCGAAGTAAATAATCTAACCGCTGAGTTTTATCATAAGGCACCTCTATTTCGATAAGATATCCCAAAGTTAATGTAGCAAAGACGGCCTCATTCAAAGCATCTCGAACAATATTTGCATAAGCACGGGTAAGATTAGAAGCCCCAAGTTTTACTCCACCAAAATAGCGAACAACTACCGCAAGTACATAATTCAAATCTCGACGTTCTAACACTTGTAAAATTGGTAACCCCGCTGTACCACTAGGTTCAGAATCATCAGAACATTTTCTATCCCCATGAACAATATAAGCATAACAAATATGAGTTGCTTCTTTATATTCTTTTTTTAATTCCTCTAAAATTGAAGAAACCTCTCCAACAGAGTGAATCCGATAAACCTTAGCAATAAACTTTGAACCCTTAATTTCTATCTTTGCTTCTAAATTATTTCGAATGACAAGCATACAAATCACCATAAATAGTATAACATAATCTTCAACGATTTCGAAAATTTTAACTGTAAGTCTTGCATTACCTATACTCTTCCTGTATAATCTCAAATTTATCACTTTTTGAATGATAAAATCTCCTTATTCCTTTATT
>CAJUNG010000011.1 GCA_910587725.1 uncultured Bacilli bacterium | reverse complement strand
CTTAAATTTTAAAATACTAAAGTTTTTCGTGTCTAAATACTTGACCTAAATCCAAGATGATAATATAATAAATATTTATAAGTGGCACTAAAATAATAAAAGAACTCCCTTTTTCCTTAAAGAGAGTAAAATTTTATATATTTAAAAACTTCTTTTCCCATTTTTTTATGAAAGATAGTTGTTCTTTACTAGGATTATGGTTATTTTTTATTCTACTTTGAACAACTTTATTATCTTTTACTTCAATAGTAACTAAAGATTTATTCATATTAGAAACTAACCTCATAAAATATAAATCTATTTCTTTGTTAGCATACCTATAATTATATGAGCGTACACAATTATTCTGCATTTTACTTTCTACTATCAAATCCGAATAACTAGGAACAGGATAAATAATGTATTTTTTATCTTTATAAGTGTTATCTTTTAATTCTTCATATCTCTTTATAATATCTTCTACCATTTTTTTATCTTCAATATCTTTTATTTGTTTCAATAAAGTATCATGAGCCTTAATTATATCTTTTGGGTATAGAGTTCGTTTATTCTTCATATCAAAATGCAATTGCTCTGCAAAATTTAAATAATCTCTATAAATATGCTCGTTATAAGTATTTAACCCATTATCTAATGCTTTTATCATATCTAACTTACTACTTAATTCATCAAAACAATTAAGATTACTCAATTTCCTAATTAATTTAATATTTTTTCTTTTAATTACTCTTAAAACCTTTAATTCATTATATGTAATATTATATTTAACCATAAAAGATAGATATTCTTTTGGTACTCCAAATCTTTTCTCGAATGATCCTTTAACATTAAACTCATCACATAAAATAGACAAGTTAGTTAAACCTAACTTATATAATAATTCATAAGAAATAGGACTTTTTAATATTTTTTGAAGTATATTTATAGAATCTATACTTTTATAATCAATAACAGAAGATTTTAAATTACAAAATTGGTATACAGTATTTTTAGTATCTTCTTCAATATTCCCTAAATACATTAGACCATTAGAGTAGTAATAATGACTATTGTAGTTATCATGTAGTCGCCACTTAGTATGTTTTTCATATTGATTAACCTTACAACTAAACATAAATATTTTAAACTTATTGGAAAATAGAAGATATTTCTTATCTTTATCTATTATTAATCTTTGGTATTCTGATATATAATGTTTCATTTCCATATTATTATAGGTAGACATTACTTCAAAACCTCTAATAACAAAATAACCATTAATAAACTCTAAAATTCTAAAATCATCAATATATTTAAATGTTTTTAATGTATTACTTTTTACTAAAAACTCTTTCTTACATTTTGAACACACCACACGTCTACCTATTTTCACATTAGAGTAGAAAGTTTTATGACAATTAGTACAATAATAATCATCTTTTGATTTAATTATTAAGTTATGATTAGAAAAAATATTATTCTTTACCCATTTCTTAACATTCTTATCAAGAGTAAATTCGGCGTCCATTGAATTAATTAAATTTCTTATATCTTTTTTAATATAAGCCATATTTTATTACACCATATCAAATAGAGTTAGTTGTCCGTGTATTTCTTTTTCTGGTACAACTTGTTTATTCTCTTCTTTTTTAAGAGTAGGTATAGTTGTTTTTTTAATTTCTAATTCTTCATTACTTTTAGAAAAGTAAGTTACCGCCCATTTATAAACTTCTTCATCATCTACATAACAATATCCATTTTTTGCTTGCTTCTTTGCTAAACCTTTAATATAATCAACCATTTCTTTTAGAGATTTTTCTTCATTGAGATAAAGATTATCTAAATCTTCACGAGAAGTTAAGTAGGTTACTATTTTTAATAATGCTTTATCTTCTTGACCTTCTACTAATTTTTGTAATCTTTCAATACCTGTCATACATTTTTACCACCTTTCGGTGTCGATTATAAATTAGTTTAAAAAAAACAGACCTATACCTTTATAAGTCTGTTAAAATTATGTTATTTTAAATTAGAAATCAAAATTTGGTCGAATAGTCTATAAAAATTTAAAATATTTTTTCATAATTTAATTCCTTTCATTAATACTGTTATCACATAAATAAATATGATTTTCTATATCTTCTATGTTAAAACTATCACACTGACAATATCTACAATGTATCTCTTTATTTTTAAATTTCTCTAATATTTTATTTTGTATTCTATATCTTCTTGTTATATGTTTGCAATTATTACATATAATAGAATATTTAAACTTTCTATTTACCCCTGGAATCCCACTACAAACACTTATTATATACTCCGTATTATCATTTATTTGTTTCGCATACCATTTCCATTTAGCATCATGACCTCTAGCATCTTTAAATGTATGCAATATTTCATGAACAAGAGTAGTTATCATATATTTATCTTCTACTTCAAATAAATGCTTGCTTACTTCTATAACACTATAACAAGAACACAACCTGCAACATCCATGCCTAGCTACTGCTCGTGGACTAACTTTAATTAAATCATAACCATTTTTATAATCTTCAATTCTTTTATCTCCTATGACCTCTCGCACTACTTGTAATGCAGTTCTATAATTTCTTTGCAACCTTTCTTTATACTTCTCTGGTGTACTCATAAGAACATTTGGATAATTAAACATTTTTCTCTCCTTTATATCTATACCATTATAATGTACTATAATATACAGAGAAACCTTTTAAAAATTTTTAAATAATTATTAAAAGAAATTTTATATATTATAAAAAGGTCTTTACATAAATCTAACTATTAAAAATAAAAATGCCACATAATTGCCACATGAAGCACTTTTTAAAAATTTAAAATAATCGCAAACCCTTTATTTTAGTGCAAAAAAAGTGAGAGCACATTAATCGTGCTCTCTTCAGGGGGGTGTTTTTTTATGGATTTTTATAGTTTTCCATAGTTTAAAAAGTCTTTATTTATAAGCATTTAAGCACTTTTTAGATTTTATCAGATTTCAAAAGTTTAATATTTTGAGTGGTAAATGAGTGGTGAAAAATTACTTATCATTAAGTCCATCTATATAACCCTCTACTTTTGACTTATTTACAATAGATAATTTATTGATTTTATTTAAAAGCACAAAATCCTCATCTTTGATATTATTGGGTTTAACATCATTGATAGGTATATCATATTTAGTTCTACATAATAAATAGTCGATAGATGTATTATAGTAGTCTGCTAACTTAATCAGCATATCAGAGCTAGGAAATACACGACCTGTCTCATAGGAAGATATTGTTTCTTGGGTTATATTCAAGTCCATAGCTACTTTAGTCTGTAATAAATGTTTAGAATTTCTAACTTGTTTTAAATTATTTTCCATGTGCTATACCTCCTATATATAATTGTAGTTATATTAGAAATGAGTGATAGCGAGATTATAAATATTTATATTACTGATATTGTATATTTATCTTGATTATGCTATAATATATGAGTGTAGAGGAGTGAAAGATTATGAAAAACAAAATATTATTTATTTTACTAGTTGGATTTATGTTGATAGGATTAACTGGTTGTGGTGGAGAATCAAATAAGTTTATTGGAACGTGGAGGTCTCCTTATATATCTAATAAGGTATCAGGACAAGGTTTCTCCTATTTGGAAATCAGAAAAGATGGAACATATACAAAAACTAATTATATTGATGGTAACTTGATGTCAAAAACAGAGGGAGATTATGAAATAGGTGGGAATGAAATTATATTATATACTAATGAAAGTCATACAAGTTGGACTGAATGTAATTATCGTTCTGAAGCTTTAGTTAGTGGTGATTTATACTATACGAGATATGACACAAATAAAGAAAACAATTCAAGTGCTAAAGAAAAAGTTGAAGTAGATAAAAATGTTAACGAAAACTATTAACATGGATAAAAGTAGTAATACTACTATCAAAAATAATGATAAAAATAGCCCCATTGTCCTACTTGGATAATGGGATTTTTCTACTTTTTCCTTATATTTACAGGGCTAAACAAGATATGCAAATTTTCTCACCACTTATTTAACCACTAGTTGACCTCGAAAATCGTAGTTTTTGTGTCTAAATCTGTTATTTTTACAATAGTGGCACATTTCACTCCTAAGAAATTTTTGATATACTCAGTTAAGGTATTCATATTTGTTTCTGTCAATGTAAAATGTGGTAGCATATCAAATGGTATAATTGTCCAAAAATCAGTCTTATTTCTAATATAATTTACTTTTATTTCAACTTTTCTCTTTTTCATATTCTATTCCTCTTTAAAATCTGTTACGTTACGCATTAAGCCATCACGTTTGAGTTTTATTATTACTCTTGCAAGTAATGGCTCAGGTAATACTATTACTCTTTTGCATTTACCATCATCTTGGTAATCTCTGCATACATCTGTCTTAAATCCCCATTTGCCTATATCCCTGCTAAACTTATTCCTGCTAACAGGCTTATATTTTCCTTTAATCAAAGTCTGTAAACAATAATAGTTGTAAACATCTTCGTAGTATTCAAACAATATAGGTGGGTTTTGATTATTATTTAAAAATTCTCTAACACTATCATGCATCTTTTCTCCTTATATTTGTACTGATCTTTCTATTACTATTATTTCTTCTTTTATTAAAAGTGAATAATTAAATATAAACATTTCATATTTATAATCATCTTCTGTATCTATGAAAGAAAAAGTCTCATAGTCTATTCCAATAGGAATAAAAAAATTATCAGCAATATAATACTTATTAGTAATATAATTTTTCACTATATCCAGATTTCCATTATAAATGATTTTGTATATGTCATACCCTTTAGATATTACCCATCTTTTAAAGTCTAAATACCCATCATCTGTTAATTGGTATTTTCTCATTACTTCTTCTTGATTTAATACATTACCTAGCATCTCATCATATTTATTTAATATAGCTTGTGCTTTTAATCTCTCAGCAATACTTAATTTTGATATTCTTTTTTGAAAAGCTCTGTCATCTTCTTTATCAGGTTGTGTTTCTTTAATTATTTTCCAAAATTCTAAATAATCCATTTTACTATTTCCTTTCTTTTTACCTATCTACTGTTATTACCGTTTACCGTTACTTACCGATACTTAGTGTTACAATTAGTATCGGTAAAAACAGTAAGTATCAGTAATCAGTCTGTATCAGTAGTACCCTCTTTTTGGGTAAAATCTATTTTTTGCTTAAACTTATGAAGCCTTTTGCCTCCTTTTCCATTTTCTGGAGGTGCTTCATATATAATTGCATCATAAAAATTTAACAAATGAGCTAAAGCTCTAATTTTTTTAGAGAGTACAGCAGGTGTAAGCTCTGTTCCATCTCCAAACAATTCTAAGCATTTATTGTTTATATCAGTAGCTGTTCCCTCATATTCTCCTGTATCTTTGATTAAATCCTTTATTGTTTTAACTATTACATCTTCTTCATACTCTTGCCATTGCTTTTGCTGAATCTGTGTTTCGTAATCTCCTCTTAGTACCCATTTAAAGGAACTTTTATCAAACTCCATCATATACTCATTTTCTTCAATATCTCTCCCTGTCATTGATAAAATAGTTTCATTATCTGTTCTTTTCTCTCTATCTAATATGAAAATAGTATCACTTGCTCCCATGATGGCATTAGTACCTGATATTCTTGTAAAAACATCTCCTGTATCGCCCATTTTTCTTAAATGGTGTACTAATAGTAGGCATACCTCTTTTTCATCAGCAAATGTCTTTAAAATGCCTAAATCTTTATAATCACTACCATAGGCACTATCTCCTTTTGATGAACTACCTCTTATCTTTTGTAATGTATCAATAACTATTAACTCGGTTTTTGGTTTAGACTTTATATATTGATCTAATTGTTCTATTAAGTTTGTTCCTAAGCTACCACATCTAATTGAAAAATCAAAATATGGTGAGGGGTTTCCTCCTTTTAATATTTTTGATATTCTATCTTTGAGCCTGTTTTTGCTATCCTCTAAGGCTAAGTACAAGCACCCGCATTGTTTAGTTTTATGACCTAAAAAATCACTCCCACTAGCCACAGAAAGGCATAAATCAAGCATCAGCCAACTCTTACCATATTTAGGTGGTGAGCATATTAAATTTAATCCCTGAGGCAACATATCCTTAACAATAAATTTAATAGGCTTTAATTCTGTGTGCATTAATTCTAAAGCTGACATCACCTCTAAAGGCTGATTGCTAGGCTTAGGTGTAATCTCTCTTGATAAAACACTATTAATAGTGGCTGTAAGTTCCTTAAAGTTTAATGGCTCAGCAAATATATTGTTATTAATAAAATTCCCTATCTCTTCTATGTTTAATGTAGGATAGTTATATTTAATGCTACATAGATGTTTGAAAATATCATCATTTCTACTACCCTCAATCATATTGGACAAGTTAGTCTTATTCTTTCCTATGGGATATAATAGTGGTGGTATTTCAGGCAATCCTGTAAGTGTTAAATCTCTGTTTCTTGCTCTTTCAATTCCATCTCTTTTTACCACAGCATATTGATTGCCTGTTTTATAATCTACTTGGAAGCCTCCTGCTGTTATTACATCAGCACCTGTTTTTATAATAATAGTAGAGGGTTTACTATAATAGAAATGATAACCTTTTGTAGTAGTAATAGTAAGTGTAGGATAGTTGAGCATTATATACTCAATTATCCCTTTTTCCTTTGTGCCATTATCTCCATCAAAATCTACTAGAACTACATTATCATTTAAAAGCAACCCTGCATCTGCTAAATTATCCATGCTTGGATATGTTACATCAAAAGTCGTTTTTGGACTTTTTTCACCACTTTTTAACTCTATAAACTTTAATTCTTCTTGCATAATAACCCCTCCATTTTAACATAATTGTAAAGTTCTTCTATTTCCTCAGGTTTTAGATATATTTTATATGAAGCGTATTTATTTAGCTTAGGCATAGTATTTTCTTTAATCAGATGGATAGTTTGTTTACTATCCATCTGAATTATATCTACTTCTTTAAATTTACCTATTACTTGCATCTTTACTAATCTCCTATTTCTTTATTATTTCTTAATTGATTAATTTTATCTAACTCCCAAAAATGGAAGTAACACTTATTTCTATAGTTACTATCACAAATTAACACCATCTTTTTAAATGTATTTACAGCGTAAATTCTTCTCCTAGTAACTTCTACTCTTGTATCTTCTTCAAAAAGGAAATGTGGGATTTTACAAGCCATAGTTAATGGCTGTTTATTATACTTCTTCACTTGCACTAAAACCTCCTGCATCTTTGCAACATATCTCATCTAACTCTGGTGCTGAAGCAGTTTCTAGTTTCTTTTTCATTGATTTTAAGGCATCTTCCATCATTACTTGTTCTTCGGCAAATTTATTTACTATATACTCTAAAAAATTTACTCTTTCTTCCAATGTTAAATTACTTTCTTTCATCAATCTTTCCTCCTACCTGTTTATTTTTTTCTAAAGTATCTAAGATGCTATCATAGATACTCTTTGATTTTTGAGTTTTTTTAATCCGCACTGATGCATCTTTAATTAATTTATTTTCTAGGTTATTAACACCGCTTGCTATTTGTTGTAATATTACTTCTGCTTTATTTTCCTCTTTCATTATTTTTTCCCTCGCTCTCTATGTATTCAACTATTTTCTGAAACATCTCTGGTCGCAAAGCTACTTGATACCCATTATTTCTTATTACTATCCAATCAGAGTGAACTTCAGCCTGTATTTTGTCCCCTTTATTTAGTTTTATAGTTGGACAAATAGGATAATCTTTGTTTGTAAATTTTGATATTTTAATTATGTTTTTTTTGCTTATTGTTACATCAGTTAGTTGTTCATTTAAAGCTGATATTAATATATTGTCAGGGTCATTATCACTTATAAATACTAAGTGATCTACTAAATTTAAAATAACTGTTCCCTCGCATTTCTCTATATATGAATTAGTCATTTTTTACCTCCATAATTTCTAAAATAATTTTGTACTTATCTGAGTATTGAAAGGCATCTGTAAAACCTGCTACACACTTCCTATTGTCATCTTTCAGTTTCCCCGACTTTACAAGTGCATCTAGTATAAACTTTTTACCAAAAGCTATGTTATCATAGTCTCTTTTTTTGTTTGCTTCTACCCATGTAAAGTTTATATGGATTGGATTATGAAATGTAGGTAAATCCTTTATATAGTCGGTTATCTGTTCTTGTATACCCTTTTTATAGTTAGCTGAAGCATAGCGGTTGCATCTGCAAAGATTGACATACTCATTTAGACTTATTAACTTTAAAGGTATTTCAGCTTTATAGACTTTATTTTCTGCCATATTATAACCCCTTAACAAGTTCTTTTAAATAGTCCACATCTATATTAAAGTAATTGATTACATATTCTGTTGGAACAAGTCTTGCAGGTGTATAAAACCCCTTTTCTTCCAAACTTGCTTTTATTTCTCTAATAATAGTTTGTGCCTTATTTCTTCCGCAATAGCCTAGTAAACATATATCAGATGTCCCCATGTATTGTGTACCTGTTATTACTTCCAGCATTTCTTTTGCTGATAATTTTTTACACATATTTCCTCCTAAACTTTATCTGCCTGATTTTGTTTTAAATCTTCAATAATTTTAAAGATTTTTTCTTTTTTGTCCTTGCTTATTTCAAATCTCAACAATCGTGTAAAATTACCATCGGACAATCCATAAGCATTAGCAACTAAATAATACTTCAAATTAGCTTCTACAATAGCCTTTCTTATATCTTCATTTGCTCGTTTCATGTTCGCATCTCCTTTCTTTTATATTTAGCCTTGACAATACGCACAATATGTGATATCATATACTTGTTTATGTGTATACAATAACTACATCAACAACGGCTATGTACTTAAATACGAATAAGTCCATTGTCTCAAATAGCAAAATGACAAATTATAACATGTTGTGTGCAAACAATGAATAATTGTAACAGTTTGTGAGGTGAAACATGAGCAAAAAGACAGAAAGCATTGACAAATATAAATTTCAAAAAAGACTTCGAACACTAAGAGAAAAAAGAGGATTTAAGGAAAATCGACAATTAACTCAAAGAAATGCTAGTCTTGAAATGGGATTAAGTGAAAATGCGTTGCGTAATTATGAAAATGACAGATTGCCTAATTTAGAAAGCTTGGTTAAAATTAAAAAATATTACAATGTTTCTTATGAATATTTATTAGGTGAAAGTAATGAGGAAAATCCTAATCCAAATCATAATGCAAAGGAAAACAAAGAAGCAATAACAAAAATAAAAAAAATCATCAATGAATTAGATGATATAAATTAAAGACAATAAAAAAGAGCTAGTGCTGGAACACTAACTCGACCGCTATATAAACAGCGTACACAATAAAAATCATCAGGCAGATAACTTTTTTGTGTACCTCTATTATAGCATCTAAAACTAGATAATGCAATTATGGAGGTTATTAAAATGGCAGTATATCAAGAAAAAAATAAAAAGAAATGGACAAAAGATGGTAGAAGTTGGTATTTTAGAGTACCCTATATTGATTTAACAGGAAAGCGTAAGCAACACTGGAGTTGTTTCTACTTAACTAAAAAGGAAGCTCAGGAGGGAGAAAGGCAATTCCTAGCTTCAGTAAAAGATAAAACAGATAATACTAACATGAGATTTAAAGATTTATACTCTGCTTTCTATGAACATCAAAAGGAAATAGTAAAGGACACCACTTATCAAACATATCTGGATAGAGTACCTTTTTTAGAATACTTAGACAATATTAAGTTAGTTGATTTTAATATCAATCACTATAATATGTGGAAAAAGAAAATTAACAGCAAGCCAATAGCTACTAGTTATAAAAATGATATTCTAAAATTCTTGAAAGCTATCCTTAATTTTGGTGCTAAATGGTACAACTTTAATTTTACTTCAGTGTATAATAAAATGGATAACTTTACTGATCCAAACGAAGTATCAAAAGAAATGGACTTTTATACTTATGATGAATTTAAAACATTTATAAGCTATGAAGCAGATTTAAAATATATCTGTCTATATGAAACGCTATATTATTGTGGTTTAAGAAATGGTGAGATGAGAGGTTTAACTTGGGAATATGTAGATTTTGACAAAAAAGAAATATATATCAAAAGACAAATACCTACTCGTTATTCAAGTAAAAATTGGAAGTTTACAAGTCCTAAAACTAAAAAAAGTGAAAGGCGTATTCCACTTTGTAACGTACTATATGAACATCTTAAAAAGCTTTATGATGAAGTATCACAATACAAAAACTTTAATAAAAAGTGGTTTGTATTTGGAGATGCTGAAGTCCCAATAGTTGCAGATAATCCTAGTTATAGACAGGAGGCTATTTGTAAAAAAATAGGACTTAAAAAGATTAGAATACATGATTTTAGACATAGCTGTGCATCACTACTTATTAATAGCGGTGCTAATGTAACAATCGTTGCTAAGTATCTTGGACATACAAAAGTAGAAGAAACACTAAATACATACTCACACATGTTTGAAAGTGCTTTAACTTCAGTAGTAGATGTTATTAACAACATTGATAAGAAACAGACATCAAACTCTAATGAGGTTATAGATGCAATCACTAATTTATGTAATAGTGGAATATCTATAAATGACATACTTAATCAGTTAAAAGTTTTACAAACCGCTTAAAAATAAGTGGTGAATAAGTGGTAATGCCACCGCTTTAAAAAGCTAACCCCTCACAATCCCTTATAAATACTGGGATAAAAAAAGTGATAGGTCTCTCGACCTATCTTCAGGGGGTTTTGGTTGAATTACTCTCACACTTTAGTTAGTAAGAGTAGCACAATGACTATCATCATCATGCAAATTAATCATACTAAAATTAATCATCTTTGTCAACCAATAGTTACCATTTTTTTAAATTTTTTTAAATATTGTTATGACTCTTGTTCAATTGATTCTATCAAACGTAATTTTACACTTTCTTTTTGATTAGAATCATCTAGTAGATAATCTAAAGAATCTTTTTTTGCCTGCATTAAAATTTTATAATCCTGCCTTAAATCTGCCATTTTAAACGTCATATCTCCACTTTGCTTAGTACCAAATAAATCTCCGTGTCCTCTTAACTTGAAGTCTTCTTCACTAATTTCAAAACCATCATTTGTTTTTTCCATGACCTCTAAACGTTTGGCATCAGAATTACTAATTAAGATACAATAGGATTGAATTTGACTTCTTCCCACACGTCCTCTTAATTGGTGCAAAGTAGATAGACCAAAACGTTCTGCATTAAAGATGACAATCATCGAAGCATTGGCGACATCTACACCTACTTCTACTACGGTTGTGCTAATTAAAATATTAATAGAACCTTGCTTAAATTCGTTCATGATTAATTCTTTTGCACCAGTTGCCATTTTTCCATGAACAATATCGATTTTATATTTAGAACCGAAGGCTAAATTCATCTTATCTTTTAATTCTAGTACATTGGTAAGATCGGAATTTTCTGTTTCTTCAATTAACGGAGCAATGACATAAATTTGATGGTGATTCTTTAACTCTTCATGCATACTCTCTAAAATTTCTTTCATTTCCTCTTCTTTTTTGACTGTTGTTTTTACCGGAAGTCTTCCTTTTGGCATCTCTTTAATAATCGAAACATCCATATCTCCATAAATCGTTAAGGCATACGTTCTTGGAATCGGTGTTGCGGACATATAAAGTACATCTGGAGATACTCCTTTGTTTTTCAAATTTGCTCTTTGATTTACACCAAATCGATGTTGCTCATCTGTAATTACGAGTCCTAAGTTTTTATACTTCACATCTTCTTGAATTAATGCATGAGTTCCAATCACTAAGTCTAGTGTTCCATTCTCTAATTCATGGTAAATTAATTCCTTATCACTTTTCTTCGTCGAACCAGTTAATAATTCTACCTGTATTCCTGTTTGTGTTAATAACTCTTTAATATTATTATAATGTTGAATGGCTAAAATTTCCGTTGGTGCCATAAGTGCAGATTGATGACCACTTAAATAATTAATATAGATAGCGAGAATGGACACAATCGTTTTCCCACTTCCTACATCTCCTTGAATTAAGCGATTCATTTTGCTTTTTGCATTCATATCCTTTAAAATTTCATCGGTTGCTTTTATTTGGTCTGATGTTAGTTCGAAAGGAAGTGTTTGGATAAATTCTTCTAGCTGTTCCCTTTTAACATCGCGATGAATTCCATTTTCTTTCTTCTTTTTCTCTTCTTTTAAATAGTTGATTTTAAACATGAATTCAAACAGTTCTTCATATTTTAAACGAATGCTTGCTTCCTTGAGTTTTTCTAAATTAGGTGGATTATGAGCAATATTTAGTGCAGTTCTTTTATTAGAAAATTTATATTTTTCTTGATAAGGCGTTGGAATATTATCAATGATTGCTTCTTTATTCATCATGATTGCTGTGTTGATATATGTAGACATTTGTTTATTGGTTAGTCCGCTAGTCAAATGATAGATTGCTTCAACTTTGGCACTATCTCCTAAAGAACCAAATTTTAGTTCACTTGCCGTAATTACATTTTTCTTTTTATCAAATTTACCAATGACAATGACATTTTCTCCGATAGTCAAGCTAGATTTCAAAAATGCACGATTAAAGATACTGACACCAACAACTCCACTTTGAGTTACTAGGCGAAAATTTAATTTTGTTAAGTTTGCTTTAAATCGCAGTAAAATTGGTATACTTTCTACTTTTCCATCAATAATTACTTTATCTTCTTCTCCTACTTCATTTAACGGAGTTCTTTGTAATAATTCATAGCGAAACGGGTAATGTGTGACCAAATCATTAACGGTTTCAATTCCTAGCTTTTTTAGAAGGGTAAGTGATTTGGGGCCAATTCCTTTTACATTTTTTACATCCATCTTTCCCACTTCCTTTTCGTTCTTGATTATACCACAAAATTTCTAAATAAGAAAGAAATTTTTCATAGTTTCTTTTGATTTTTTCTTTTTTCTTTATCACCTAATCATTTGTTGTACACTATTTCGATGATTAATTCAACAAGAAATGAGGGAGTGCATCTGGATAGCTCTTTTTATATTTGAAAAATATCATGTGCCCTATTTCTTTTTTCTAATACGATTCTACTTTACCTTAAAATTCACGTTTTTTATTCTCTAACTAAAAATAATTTTTATTTTTATTTTCTTCTTCGTTATAGCCAAAATTTTTCTCTTGATTTTCACAGGATTTCCCCTTGATAAAAAAAGTAATTTTTTTTTACTAATTTGCTTGACAAAAAATACATTATCGATTAATATAAGACTCACCAATTCGAATTTTAGGCGAATTGGTCGCTAGTATCACACTAGCCAACCCCTTTTTATTCTTTTTAAAAGGAACTGCCCTCAGGGGGTGCAGTTCCTCTTTTTTTGTTATTTTTCTTTTTTTGCAAGAGATTCATAATACGCATATCTTGCTTTGGCATGTGCTTCATTTTCTTTTAATAGATTTTCACATTTCTCTTGGTTGATATAAGATAACATTCGGTATCGGTCCTCCCCTTTTAAAAATTCCTGATATTTACTAAAATCTGCCTTGGAATCTAAGTGGAAAACACCTTCACTCGGATGGAAATGGAATAGTGGAAAATATCCAGAAGTTACTGCTTCTTTTTCCTCTTGCATCGTATTTTCCATTCCCTTTAAAATTCCTTGGGCAATACATGGTGCATAAGCAATAATCAGAGATGGACCTGGGTAGCTTACGGCTTCTTTCAGTACATTTATCGTATGTTGCATATTTGCTCCCATAGCAATACTTCCTACATATACATGCGGATAAGTGAGTGCAATTTTGGCCAAATCTTTTTTTGCATTTTCTTTTCCCTCTGCCGTAAATTTGGCAACGGAGGCAGTTCTACTAGATTTAGAAGATTGCCCACCCGTATTTGAGTATACTTCTGTATCTAGCACTAAAATATTCACATCTTCATTACTTGCGAGCACATGGTCAATTCCTGAAAATCCAATGTCGTAAGCCCAACCATCTCCACCAATTAGGAAGAAGTTCTTCTTTTTTACAAATTCTTTTAATTCGATTAATTCATCTATCCCAGAAGTAGAAATTTTTTGATACAACGTCTCACTATTTTCTTCTGTGATATTTTTAAGATAAGAATCCACTAATTCTTCTCCTAAAATGGTTCGATATTTTTCCATTCTTTTTTTTATGGTTTCTTTTTGTACATCATCTGCAATTTTCATTCCCAATCCAAATTCTGCATTATCTTCAAATAGAGAATTTGCCCAAGGAAGTTTCCATGCTGTCGTCGGAAGGGATGCACTATAAATAGAAGAACATCCTGTTGCATTAGCAACGACTAGACTAGTTCCAAAAAGTTGAGTAATTAATTTTAAGTAAGGCGTCTCTCCACATCCACTACAAGCTCCAGGAAAAGCAAAGAGAGGCTCCTGAAATTGACTTCCCCTTACGGTAGTTTTCGGTAGTACATTTTTATAACTTACTTGGGTAAACAAATATTTCCAAGCTTCTTCATATCCTTCTTTTTTCAAATTCTCTACATTTTCCATTACTAAAGCTTTCTTTCCCATTTTTCCTGGACAGATATTCACACAAAGCTTACATCCCGTACAATCCGGAATACTTGGCATAACAACGAAAAATAAATTTTCAAGGGCAGTCGCAGGACGTGCTTGTTTTTTTACGATTTCTGGTGCGTCCATTAACTCTTTTTCGGTTAATAAGAACGGCCGGATTACCGCATGTGGACAAACAAAAGAGCAGAAATTACATTGAATACAATTTTCAGGAATCCATTTTGGGGAAATTGATGAAGTTCCTCTTTTTTCTAACGCAGATAAACCACCTTCGAAAGTTCCATCTTTTCTAGATAAAAACTCGCTCACAGGAATCTGGTCCCCTTTTCCTTTTTGAATCCTCTCAGTAACCGATAATTCTTTTGCTTCTTCATTTTTTTTCGGTGTTTCTCTAGCCAAAGGAATCGGTATGATATGGCTTAATGCCCCATCGATGGCTTCAATATTTTTTGTAGAAATCCCATTTCCTTTTTTATCAAATTTTTGATGAATATGTTCCTTCATCTTGATTATGGCTAAATCTTCATCCATCAAATTTCCTAAATGAAAAATTGCAGTTTCCATAATGCTACTAATTTTTCTATCCAAACCTACACGTTTGCTAATTTCTAAAGCATCAATTTTATAAATTTGAATTTCTTTTTCTTTTAAGATTCTGATTTGCTCTTCACTAAATAAGTTAAAGATATCCTCGATATCACGTTCAGTGTTCATTAAAAGGATTCCCTTTTCTTTGATATTTTCTAATACATCAAATTTCTTAAAGTAACTTTCATTCGTACATACAAGTAGGTCAGGATTTTCTACATAATAGGTCGAACGAATCGCTTTTTCAGAAAAACGCAGATGGCTCTTGGTAACTCCTCCTGATTTTTTAGAATCATACTGAAAGTATCCTTGAACGTTTTTTTCCTCTTCGCCTCCCACAATTTTCATAATATCTTTACAAGCACTGACCATTCCATCGCTTCCATATCCCCAAACAAGGATTTCTTTTCCCTGATTTTCTAGTTGGATTGGTACGTCTTTTAAACTTAAATTGGTCACATCATCTTCAATTCCAATGGTAAAGTTATTGATGATGGTATTATTTTTTAATGCTTCGAATACCCCATTTAACATATTAGCATTAGTGTTCTTACTCGAAAGGCCATATCTTCCACCATAGATTTCGATATTTTCCTCTTTTAACACTTCTACGACATCCTTATAAAGTGGTTCTCCCCCACTTCCTGCTTCTTTAGTTCTATCGAGAACGGCAATTTTTTTTGTGGTCTCAGGTAACGCCTGATGAAAATATTTTTTAGAGAATGGTCGATATAAATGAACGGTAATTAGTCCTACCTCATCATTTCTTGCATCGATAACTTCTTTGATGGCATCGGTTACTGACCCCATAGCAACAATTACATATTTCGCATTCTTTTTTCCATAATACGCAAATGGTTGATGCGTTCTTCCCGTAATTTTTCCTACATTTTCCATATTTTTAGCCACAATATCTGCAAGAGAGTCATACATCTCATTTCTAGACTCCATCATTTGAAAGTAGATATCGTCATTTTGGGCGGTTCCTCTCGTTACGTTTTGAATCGTTAACGCACGATTTTTAAATTTTTGAATCCATTCTTTATTCACTAAAGTTGCTAGTTCCTCATCACTCATGATTTCTATGTTTCTTAATTCATGAGAGGTACGAAATCCATCAAAAAAATGAAGAAATGGTAAACTTCCCTCGATTGCTGAAAGATGGCTAATCGCAGCAAAATCGGAAGCTTCCTCTGGATTTGCAGAAGAAAGGATAGCAAACCCAGTCATTCTTGTCGCATAAACATCTTGGTGATCTCCAAAGATAGAAAGAGCATGCGTTGCTAAACTTCTCGCTGCAACATGAATTACTAAAGGAAGACATTCTCCAGCAATTTTGTACATATTGGGAATCATTAATAAAAGACCCTGACTCGCCGTATAAGTTGTCGTTAGACACCCTGCTTGTAGTGAACCATGAATCATCCCCGCTGCTCCTGCTTCAGATTGCATTTCTACGACTTTAACCGAATTACCAAACAAGTTTTTTCTTAATTTCCAACTTTCTGTTAATTCTGCCATTGGAGAAGATGGCGTAATGGGATAGATTCCTGCCACTTCAGTAAAATAATACGCCGTAGTTGCACAAGCTTCATTTCCATCCATAATTGTTTTCTTCATATCAAAGGCCTCCTTCGTCTTTATTATCATTATATACTAAGATTTTAGAAAATACAAAGAAAAATAGGAGTAAGTAAAATTTCATAAAAAAAAGGACATCGCTTTAGACTTGTCCTATTCTTCTTTTTCAATGATTAGTCTGTTGTTGCTACTGCATTTGCACTTACTTTTAATTTTAATGAGTAAGTTCCATTCGTAGAAGTTGAAGTTACTGTAGAACCATCTGTTGTGTATCCATCTCCTGATGTGATTACTCCATCTCCATCCGTATCACTAGCGTTGATAGAACCACCTGCTGCACTATTATCTAACCAAAGTCTTAATTTGAAGTTTTTGCTTTGGCTTGTTGCAGAAGTTGTTGTGGTTAATGTGCTTTGATACATATCTCCTGTTGTACCTTCTTTAATGATATCGCTCATTAATTTTGTTCCATCACCATCTGTCCATAATGCATTATCTTCTCCATCAGTTAAGTATGCTCTAACACTAGTATCGTTAATTGCTGCTTTTCCATCTGCTGGAGTTCCTGTTACGTTAACTGCAGTTACTGTATAAGTGATAGTTGCATTTGTAGACATATTAGCAGCTACGCTAAATGTATAAGCATCTGCTTGTGCCTTACCTTGAGACACTGTCAATGGTACTGCGTTTTCAATTGTAATACCATTTGGATCATCTGTATAAACAAATGAAATTTCTCCTGATGTGGTGTTAATTGTACTTGATGTTGTACCTGTTCTTGTATAACTGAAGAAGGCATAGGATACACCAATGGTAACAATCACAAGTGCAAAGACACCTAAAACACTCATCAAAACTTGATTTTTCTTTTCCATATTTTTCTTCCTCTCTCTATTTTTTACATTATCATTGTATCATGGGGAATTTTCTCTGTCAATCGATAAATCGCTTTTTTCAGAAGTTTCTACATTTCTTGACAAAAAAAGAATTGCCTTTTTACAATTCTTAATCGGTTACCATCCATATCGTCGGAATATTTCTTAATCCCTCGTCTCCACCAGCTACTGGATGAGAATATACTTTACCTTCGACAATCAAGGAAGAAGAACTTCCACCATCCATATTGGCTGCATTAATCGCTCCATATTTTTGCATGATTTCTGTTAATTCTACCATACCACATCCTAAAATATCTGGTCGACCATATTGGTATCCTCGACCATCGATAACCAGGAATAGAACGATTCCATCTTTTCTTTGTCCAATTGCGGTTCGAGGAGCAATTCCCCAACCACCATCCCCGCGAACAAAGGAAGGCTTTCCGTTGACAATCAAGAATGGTCCAAATTCAACACCATCTCGGATTCCATTTTTGATGGCTTGGTTTGCAGTCATCCTTCCTAATACCAGAACGTTATCGTAGTTAAATCCGACCATTCCACCACCAACTTTTGCATCCTCATAATCCCAAACAACTTTTCCGTTTTGTACAACTGTTCCATGGGGAATAGCTCCATTACTATTCCAATCTGGGTCATAAAATCCACTGGCATTGATGGCTACATGCGCATTATTATTGTTGGCAATGATTTTACTAGATTGCCCGGTTTTTCCAAGGCTTTTACTTGTTCCGATTTTTACCTTTGAAGCATCGTAGACAGCAACTAAATAGCCTTTATATCCAGAACCACTCACCGGGATAATTTTATATAAGTCATCTTTATTTCGTTCTAATATTTCTTTTTCATAGATAGAATCATATGTCTTATTCTCTTCAAAGTCAACGAGTGTCGTATCGGTATCTTCTCCTGATTCGATGACTTTGTTGTATTCTAATACTCTAGCAATTTCTTCATCAGAATAAAACCAAGTCGCTAGATAATGGTGCGACTTCGTCGTCATTGCCGTTGTAATTAAAAGATTACGAAATCCAGCAAAAGGACCATACAGTAAAAACATTCCTGATGCGAGTCCTATAACCATAAGAGATAATAGTAATAAAAATCCCCGTTTTATGTTGATATTTACCCTCCGCTTTTTCTTCAATTGCAACACCTTCTTATTCTATAGAGTTTTATTTTCCTGTATACTTTCCATCATCATTGAAGTCAAGATACTGATAATTTCCTAATTCAAGTAATGCTTTTTTTTCTTCTAACTCTACGGTATCATTATATTTTTCGATAAAAAGATTGAATTTCTCTACATCTTTCACGTAGTAGTTTACTGCTGTTTCTAACGAAATCATCATACTATCACACTTACTTTGTGCATTAGTATCTCGGTATAATACATTTAAACAGTTTTCTTTTAAGAATCCCTGATATCCCGAAATTTTTCTTACTACCTTTTCATAATTTTGGTAAGTTTGCATCCAGAAATCATAATCGGTTTCTACCTTTTCTACGTAAAATTCGTTAACTACTGAATGATATAAGTTTTCCCTTTCTCCATTCATCGTGGTCAGTAAATCTTTAAAACTTGCATATTGTTCTTCTATTTGTTTCGTACTTTCTCCACTAGCGGTTACATCGGTTGCAAAAGAGGTTAAAAAGGAAAGTCCTACTCCACTAATAATCATTAATAGCCCTATTGCTAATATCACATATTTTTTCATTTTCTATACTCCCATAGTATAATTTATAACATATTTTTATTCTTTTGTAAATAGGCTTAACACTCTAGAAAAACGGTAAAGTATTTTGGTCGAGTGATTAATTGCAATACTTTTTCCTAGGGCTTTTCCTCCAATGGTTAAAGAAGCAACTATCGCCGTGATAATTAAAGTCGTGATAAATATTGGTAAATCTAAGGAAGTCGCTAAAATTGTCGAAATTGCTGCTGCTGTAGAACCACTAATGATTCCACAGATATCGCCAATAACATCATTACAGAAACTCGATGCTTTCTCACTATTTTTGATTAATTTTCCTGCTAAGCGAGCTCCTCTTACTTTTTTTGTTGCCATCGAATGGAACGTTTCGCTTCTTGCTACAGTTACACTAATGCCAATCATATCGAAAATAATTCCTAAAAAAATAAAAAATAGCATAAGAAGAACCGCAACGATAAAGTTAACACTTCCTAAAATTGCTTCTGATAAAAAGGAAAACAGAAAGGAAATCCAAAAAGCAGAAACACTAACCACCAAAATCCAAGAATAATCGCTTTTGGCCTTTCTCTCGTTTTTTCGATTTACTTTTTTACTATATTTTTCTTTTGGTTTTTTCACCTTCATATAAATTACCTCAAAATGAACATAGAGATGGAAGAAAAATAATAAACTTTGCATCTTAGGTCAAGTTGGATTTCCCCATCTTCCACGTTTTCGTTACCAAAAACGCCGTTCCCATTGAAGGAAGATGATAGTATATCACTATAGCTATGACTTGATTGCCACTTAGTATACACTGCAATCTTATTTTTCATACACTCTAGGAGTTTTCCTCTGGACACGAGAAAGAATTGATTAGACTTTTTTGCAAAAACAGTTTCAACTTGCAATACCTTTATATCAAGATGTACACCTTGCGTGTAAAAGCTGTCAAATATCCCCATGTTTTCACTCAAGCCAAGCTACGCTATTCCAAGCTTTCACCTAGAATAGGTTCCACCCTAGGTCGTAAGTTTTAAAAACCCACAAGTCTAGGTCTCCATGAAAAAGTGGGTCGGGGTATGTATGCCATTACATATCGCCCACAATCTCGCTCATTCCCAGCACCCACCCATCACTGGGCGTAACAAGCAGGCACCAGAAGCTTCATCGGTATGCTCTTTAACGATATTTTAACTTCGTCTTTACAAAACTTATGCATCACTAGAATAATGCTCCATCCCTATGATAAGATTATAGCATAAATTGCAAGTTTATTCAAATTTCTTTTTTCTCTACTGTAATTATCAAAGGAAAATTTCCTAATAAAAAAAGGGTTTTGAAAAACCCAATTCCTCTATTTTATTTCGGCGATTGACAACTTTTCTTCATCCTCGATTACCGTAATTGTTTTTTTTGTATCGTACCCTAAGTCTTTTTTATAGGAAATATTAGCCACCAATTCATACCCTCTTACTTTTTTTGACTCTTGAAGGGAATAATTGATTTCTTTTATACTTTCGATTTCGACATCTTTTACACTCGGAAGTTCTTGTTTTCGATTTCCATAGATATTGCTTTCTACATATTTATAGATGGTTTCACTTGCCTTTAAACGAAAGTTATCTTGATTTTTCGAATATATATATTGTACTCCACCAATGTCTTGGTTGGTCATTTTACTTGTCAATGTGTAAAAATCAATTAAGAACAGTTGGGTAATTAATCTTGCATATTTTTCCTCATCAACTTCTTTGTTTTTCAATTCTTCTTGTAAGTCTTTAAAGTATTTTTTGTAGATTTTGGTTTGATTACTTTCTAATACATATGAATAATCTTCAATTACAGCGACAGTTACGATGTTTTCATTTTCTTTTGGTCGAAAAAGGAAATAACTTGCACTTACTACGATTAACACGGTGATAATTAGTACGGCTGGTTTACGGATGTGTATTCTTTTTTTCATTTGTCAATGGCCCTTTCTTCAACAAAATCTTCTTTTCCTTCTTTTTGCATTCTTTCTTTTTTGATTAAGTCATACACGATTAAGGAGTTAGAAACATTTAGTACAGAATCTGCATATTGATTTCTTTCACTTACATACTCACTACTAATCTCTTCATTTTTGAGCGGTAAGTAAGCTCCTTTTCCGGCATTATAGAAAACTTTGTTTGTCACCCAATTCCCATTTGGGAAAATGACAGTATTATTTTGACCAATATCAAAAATATCATGCCCCAATTGATATTTATTGTAAAACCCGAACATATTTCCTAAAGTTGGCATAATATCAATCATTCCCATTACATCTTGAATTTCTTTGTGATAAGTCTTTTTTGTCTCTTTACTATAAATCATAAAAGGAACTTTTCTTAACATATCATATTCGTAAGTATCGATTTTTTTATAATTTACATCGTCACTAGGAAGCGTGTCATTGGTTTGTTTATCATAGTTATAAAATCTTCGATAATCGTCTTTAGGAAGACGAGCATCATGGTCTCCATATAAAATAATGACCGTATCTTCCATGAATCCTTCTTTTTCTAAAGCATTCAAGAGTTCACCTAGTGCAGCATCGGCATAGTGAACAGATTTGAAGTAGTTACCGAGTTTTGTTCCTTCCATATAAGGATAGCTAACAATCTCTCTTTTGCCGGTACTATTCACAATTTCTTCTTTTAGGTCGACATCAAATTCGCCATATTTTTCTAGTTCCGAAAAAGGTGTATGGTTAGTTAGCATGATGAGGGTACCATAAAATGGGGTATTTTGTTCTTTGATTTCTTTTAAGTATTCCATAGATTGGGAAAAGAAAGATTTATCAGAAAGGCCAAGACCGATGACTTCATCAATTTCGTAATTATCTTTTGCATAAAGTTTATCATAACCAAGACTTTTATGCATGACATCTCGATTCCAATAACTTCGATTATTTGCATGCATTGCAAAAGTGTAATATCCTTTGTCTTTTAGTAATTTAGGAATAGATACATATTCACGATTAAAATAGCTAACGAATGCGGTTCCATTTGAAGTCGGCATTAAGCTAGTATTTAAGGTAAATTCTGAGTCACTAGAAGTTCCTACACTCACTTGTGCATAAAAGTTAGAAAAATAAAGAGAATTTTTTGCGAGTTTATTTAAGTTCGGGGTTACTTCTTCACCATTAAAGCTCAGACCAATCAAAAAGTTTTGCATACTTTCTGCGTGTATGGCAAGAATATTTTTTCCTTCAAAAATCTTGGTATATTTATTTTTCCAAGTTTGTTCTTCTTCTATCCCTTCATAGTATTCTTTGAATTTTTTTACTGCTTCGTCATAACCAAATAAACTAGTAATTTGGGGTTCTATACTTTTTACGAGGTCATTTAAATGGTAAGTGTAAATTCCAAAGTTCATGACAATGTATTCACGATTCCATTGCTTGGTAAAACGCCCAATTTCTAATGGGGTTAAAGTAGCTAAGAAAAGAGTTATAGGAATTAAGGAAACAAGTACAGTACTAACAAATTTTCTACAATCTCTTTTTTCACTAAGATTTAATTTCCCTCGTTTTTTTAGATAAAATCTTGTGTAAAGAAGAGCAATTGGTGCCCAAATATAAACTAAATCTTGAATTTTTAAAACATTTTCTACAACCGCATCTCCTACGGCAACGACATATTTGCTAGTGGCTAAAAGGGAAATCGATGAAAAGGAAGTATAGAACGTATAATAGCAAGAATTGATAATACAAATTAAATTTAAGAGGATACTACTAATTAGCAAATAGCGAAATCTTCTTTTTTCTTTGATTAAAAAGGAGAAGGCTCCAACGATTAAAATCACGGCTAAATCAGCTAAAAGCGGTTTAAAGAATAAAACATTTTCTACCGTATGAATCGTAAAGAAACGAAGTAATACCGTGTTAAATAAGGTAGATATTAGAAAGATAAAGAAAAGTAAATTGTATTTTACCACCTCACCACACCAATTCAAAAAAGTGATTAGTGCTTTTTTTGGGTTCTTTCTTATCACATTGATATGTTTTTGAATTTTATTTTTCATATTTTTCGTTTTTTCTTTCATTAGGATCTCCTCTCTTATTGTTCTTTTACTAATTTACAGTATAGCACAAATTTAGAAAAACGCAAAATTTTAGTAAATTCAAAAAAAGTAGTTTCTCTACTACTTTACTATTTTTTTACTTTTTGATTTTTCTTGAATTTGATAAGTTTCTTCAAAGTCTTCTTTACTGATACCATAGATATCTTCCCGATTAGTAATATTTAGATATCCTCCTGCTAATAAATAAGCCTGTTCTCCTTTTGATGATGTAAAGGTGATATTTTCTAAGACTTCTACAAATTGTTGTACTTCAACACTTGAATTATCTTGAACAATTTCATCCTTCATCAAGGTTTGTTCGCTTTCTATTTTTATGGTTATCGTATTCGATGGGCTACTTATCGGAGTTGTCATTGAACTTGTTGTTTCTAATAATCCTAGGTTTGTATTTATCCTCTGCTCTTCTAAAAAAACTTTGTTTCTAACATCACACTCTAATTTCTTTGCTAGAAATGGTTTTAAAAGTCCATATTCAATTTGTCTATCTACATATTTTTTAACATCTACTTGAACAAAATATTTACTCATATTTCCATCACTCCCTTAGCTTTTATTATGACAATCATTATAAACTTTGTCAATATCCAATAGTTTCTTAACTTCAATTCGTCAAATTCATTTTCTTGATAAATGAAAAATGTCTAGAAAAATAGTCATAGAATTTTTTAATGTTTATGCCTTTATCTTGATTTTTGATTATTCATTACCAAATCTTTCACTATAACATCACCATCGCGTAATATTATATAAGGCAAACTGTTTTTTCACAATATTCTACTGCTCTTGAAGCAGCCTCCGTTTCCTTATGGTCCGATTGAAAGTGTGGAATAATCGCTTCGTCGATAAAACCTATTCCTTCATCAATTGGTGGTAATCCACTTTCATATAGGTCAACATCTATCTCATCCATTACTGCTACTCCATGCATATCTTTCGAAAGTAAATATGCACCTGCACTATAACCTGAATACAAATAGTTATCATTATTAGCATATTGTTTTAACAATTCATCAAATCCACTTAATCTCATTGCCTTTCTTAAAACGAAAGTATTTCCTCCAGCAACATAAAAGGTGTGGATTCTCTCGAGTAAATTTACTAACTCATTGGACTTTCCAAAATAATTTCTTAAATCTAACAATTCCACATTAAAACCTAGGGTTTCTAAGTCTTTCATATCATTTTGTAAACCAATAGTTTTTCTTTATCTATCGGGAAATGATCACGGGCATTTATGATTAAAGCAATTTTATTATCATGGGTGTCTCTCCATTTTATTAATTCATCTGGTTTATTTCCTATTTTATCAGATGATAAATATAATTTCATTTTTTCCTCCAGTTTTTTACCTACTCAAAATTAGCAAACATAGAAATAATCTGCTGTCATTTTTAATGAAAGTGCTAAGCTATCTTCCCTGTTGTGTATCGTTTTCTCTTTGATTCCTAATCTTCCTGCGAATTTTTCTGTTTTATGGAGTGAGAATGACACGAAAAGAAAGACCAGTATCTACTCTACCAGATTTAGCACTAAATGAAAATATACCTGATGCATCCCCGAAGTACCAATGCATACCACGCATAAACCAAGGTGCTCCAGGGACGACAAAAATTGCGTAATCAGAATACCAACTTGTTCGATATCTTGCACCTCCGTCAGGATCATTTACTGTTCCAAATGGACCCATTTCTCGTGTTGCATCTCCAAGTATTCCTGTTTGGTACTTACTTGTATCAGCAATTTCATTAGAATACTGATCATAATATTTTTCCCAACGTTTATCCGTAAAAAAGTCAGAATAAACACTTGTAATTTCACTTTCATCATCAAGGATATCTGCATTGATGTTATATCCCATGACATATTCAAAGGCTCCTCCTGACATATCATAAATTCCCGTGATATTTCCGGTCGTACTTGCCATATATCCGATTTCTGTATTATAGGGTAAGGTAACATCAGATGTTGTTCCATTTAAATTGCCCGGAACGCTTACTCCCCCATTATATCCTAAAGTTGGTTCTGAAATAGAAGCATATCCGGTCTTATAGGAACTATTGTTATTACTTCTTACACTTATCATACTTCCATATTTTGAATGTTGTAAGTAGGCTACACTCCCCCATTCCGTATTTTTCATTAGATGAGATTCATCACTTCTTAAGTAATCGTAACCGACTTTAAAGGCATTTCCTATTGTAATCGTTCTCCAACTATAAACATTTGGTTTAATTTGTAGCTTTGTACTATCATTAGTATTTACTTGAGCAGTTTCTGTGGATGTTGCTTCTTTATATCCAGATTCAAACTTTCCTACCCAGAATCCGTTCGAGTTAAATGAAGTAAATGCTGGATGAGTTAACCAACTTCCTGTTGTTGTTCCATTCGATATTGCCGTATCCTTATTTTCAAATTCGATTTCGATTTCTTGTACTCGATTTTCTAAAGTTGTAGCTTCAGTATAGACGGTATCGTTAAATATTTTATACTTGTATCTTGGTATCCAGACAAAGTATGACTCTATATTGTCTTCTGGAATGACTTCTCCATCTTCATAAGTTACTGATGTATCTTCAAGAACTACGGCATTGGCCCATAGTTTTTCTTCATAACTATACCATTTTTCATAGATGCTTGCTTTATGAACTGTTCCGTCATTTTCAATGGTTACAGGTACCAAGTTATTACTTAATACTGGGTCTGTTCCGTTTAAAATGGACTCTGTATAAATCTCTTTAGGAATTTGTTCCGCACTGACTTGAATTCTGAATCTAAGACTTTTACCCTGAATTAACTCATTATCAGTAACCGTATCTTTTATCCATAGACGAAGATTGTATTCAATTGTTTCATTACCATCAATAATACCTGTATCAATCACTAAATTTTCTAAAACATCTAAGGAATAAATCGAAGTTTCTCCGTTTTTTGTTAATCCCAGTCTTACATCACTAAAGGATAATTTCTCACCAGTCGTAATATCCTCTAAACTTAAGATATAACTTGCCTTTTCATCCGAGTTATTAACCAAACGAAAGTTAAATGGCTTGCTTAACATTCCTACTTCATCATAAACAGGTAAAGTATTATCAATCGTAAAGTTATCATCTTCTTCTAAATCGATATTTAAGTTCCCGACCGTAATCACTTGGCGTCTTGTCCCATTAATCGTTACATTAATAAACGCATAGGTTACACTTAAGAAGATAATAAAGATACTTGTTAAAAATACAGTTATTTTCGCAATTTGCTTTTTATTTTCTTTCTTCATTAAAATCCCTACTCTCTTTGATTTGTTCCCCCTGCTATCTTAAAAAGGGAAACAACTTTTTATTAGCTTTACCTGTTTTATGGGGTAAGAACGACACGGAAGGAAATGCCCGTACTCACTCCACCACTATTGTAGTAGAACGCAAAGGCGCCGGACTCGACACCGTTGAGCCAACGCCCACCGCGTTCGAACCAAGGGTCAACAGGGTGGATGAAGTACGCCAAGTCTCCATACCAACTCGTACGATATCTTGAATTTCCATCGGGGTCCTTTATATCTCCAAATGGTCCCATTTCTCTTGTTGCATCCCCAAGTAGTCCTGTTTGATACTTACTAGCATCAACTTCTGCATTAGAGTACTGATCATAATATTTTTCCCATCTACTGTTTGTAAAGAAATCCCCATAAATACTAGTTAACTCACTACTTCCTCCTACGGAATTTGCGTTAATATTATATCCCATCACATATTCCCAAGCTCCACCGCTCGTATCATAAATTCCCGTGATATTTCCTGTCGTACTTGCCGTGTATCCAGTCGGTGTATTATAAGGTAACGTAACATCACTAGTCGTTCCATTCTTATTACCTTCAATACTTGTTCCACTATTATATCCTAGGGTTGGTTCTGTAACAGAAGCATATCCTGTTTTATAAGAACGGTTATTGTTGTTTCTTACACTCATACTACTTCCATATTTCGAGTGTTGTAGGTATGCTACTGCTCCCCATTCGGTGTTTTTCATCATATGAGACTCATCACTTCGTAAATAATCATAACCGACTTTAAAGGCATTTCCTACAGAAATACTTCGCCAACTGTATACGTCTGGTTTTATCTGTAGTTTTGCAGAATCACCAGAATTCACTTGAGCAGCCCCTGTTGATGTTGCTCCTTTATACCCTGTTTCAAACTTTCCTACCCAAAATCCATTCGTATCGAATGAAGTAAATGCCGGGTGTGTTAACCACTCATTCTTTCTTGTTCCATTTGAGAGTTGGGTATTTTTGTTCTCAAATTCCACTTTAATTTCTTGTACTCGATTTTCTAGTGTTGTAACTCCACTATATACGGTATCATTAAAGATTTGATACCTGAATCTTGGTATCCACACAAAGTATGACTCTATATTTTCTTCAGGAATCACCTCATTATCTGCATAATTAATAGATTTATCGGATAACACTACAGCATTCGCCCATAGTTTATTTTGATAGTTATACCATTCCTCATAAATATTTGCTTTTTGTACAGTTCCATCATCTTGGATTGTTACAGGAACTAGATTCTCTGAAAGAATTGGGTCACATCCATTTAATAGGGTTTCTCTATAAGCCATTTCCTCTGTTTGTGACATTCTTAAACTTAACTTAAACATCATACTTTTTCCTTGAATTAATGATTCCTCTTCCAGGGTATCTCTTATCCATAAGCGAAGTTCATATTCAATCGTTTCATTTCCTAAAATAACACCTTCATCAATGACGTTGTCCACAATATTTGATACAAAATCAATTGTCGTTTCTTTATTTTTAGTTAATCCATACTTTACATCTTCACGAGCAAGAGGTTGTCCCACAGTAATTTCTTCTAGTTTCAAAACATATGCCGTATCCATACTTGTTTTATTCGTAATTCTAAAGGTAAACGCTTCTTGTATCATTCCTACTTCATCATACATTGGTAAAGCATTTTCAATATATAAATTATTCTCATCCTCATCTAAAACTAAATCTAGATTTCCGGCATTTACTACTTGTTGTTTACTTCCAAAAATTGTGAGATTGATAAATGCAAAAGAAACACCGAAAGTCAACATAAAAGGTCCAAGGAAAAACACACCTATTTTAACAAATTTACTTAAGTCCCTCTTTTCCATCTCTCTACTCCTCTTTATCATTCTATCCATAATTCCTATCTAGATTTGTTGAAGTTTGTCAAGTCTTTCTACTCTCTAGTATTATACTAGTACTAGTTTAACACAAATAGAATTATCCTTCAATGGAAACAAGATAACTTTTTGTCCTTCAATAAAAAAAGTGGAAATTCTAAAAAAATTCCACCGAGCTATATTCTTTATTCTGCATCTTCTCTATATCCAGCATTTAATGCCATTCCAAATACAAAGATAAAGGATAACATATAAATCCACAATAATAAAATTAAGATATTCGATAAACTGCCATAAAACAAATTATATCTTGCAAATACATCTACGTAAATTGAATATACTTCTGTTGCAATCATCCATCCAATTGACGTAAACATACTTCCTACTGTCGTATTTACACTTTTTATCGTTTCATCTGGTGCCATAACATAAAGAAGTTTTACGCAGAAGTAAATCATAAAAAATGATAATGGATACTTTAAAATATTAAATAAAATCAATAAGTTTTTGGTTATCATTTCATTTCCTAGAAAATCACAAATCATCGTTACAATTCTAGTTCCAAACGCCGGAACCAAAATGACGAAAACCATTAGAAACACTAAGACGACCGTCATAATCAGTGCTTTAATTCTTCTAGATAAATAATCTTTATCTTTAAATTTATAAATCGCATTTGAAGTAATAATCATCGAATGTGTTCCGTTACTTGCTAGGATAAATGCCGAAATATAAAATATAGCAATATTAAAATTCATATCTTTTCCTGTGATTAACGGAAGTAATAAATCAAGTGCTGCGGTTGGCAATATACTCGTTAAAAGTTCTGTTACTGCCTCTGCGGTAATTCCAAAACCACTAGCAACACTTCCAAACAAAGCTAGTAAAGGAATTACGGACAGGACAAGAAAAAAAGCAAGCTGACCTGGTAATACTCGCATTTCTGTTCTCATCAAAGTTTTTAAGATTCTCTTCCATGCTTTCTTAAGCTTACTTTTCATTTTATTTCTCCACCCTTGCTTCTTCTTTTTTCGTTCTCATATCTAAACTTGCCTCATTGATTGCATCATCTAGTGTCTTAATATCATCTAAAATCACACTATATCCAACGGCTGCTCCAAATCCATGGGGAAGTTCTTTTAACTCTTTCGTTAATTTTGAAACGTAAGTTGCCATTTGTTTTTCTGAATATCCAATTAAGTAAATCAAGAATTCGTTTCCATCTGTTCTCATGATTTCACTATTTTCTAGTTGTGTATTTACTAAAATGGATGCAGCTTTAACAATGAGTTTGTCTCCCTCTTCATGACCATAATTATCATTAACGTAACTTACATTATTCAAATCAACAATGATAAATCCTTGAGGATATACTTTATTATCTTCCCAATTTTCTATATTTAAATTCAAATAATTCCGATTTTTCAAAGAAGTTAAAAGGTCTGTATATTTTCTTCTGTCCTCTTTTTTCACTTTTTTTACTTGATTCTTCTTTTTTAGATATAGATATACTAAAACAATGATTAAAATAGGAAGTAAAATCAATCCTAAAACAATTAAATAAAGTTGGACAAAGGTTGTTCGGTCGATTAAACTTACATTCAAAGAATCGAGTCCTAACATTCTATAATTGTAATAAGAATTTGTGGTAATGATGTAGTTAAATAAATCGAAAAATGCATCGTTTCCATTTTTTATTCCAAATTTATAATCGGAAGTAATTGTATCATGATATAACATATCATAATCTTTAAATTTACTAGCTTTATAATATTCATAGGTCTCTTTGTCTAATACAATCAGTTTATTTCCCTCTTTTAGAGAATCCAATGTTTGTTTTGGCGTAATATTTGCTCTAGAATTATCTTGGAAATAAGTATAAATTACATTAGTTTGTAAGATGTTTAAATCTTTTCCTTTTAATCCTTCAAAAGAATTCACAGTTTCTCCAATTTTGGCATTTCCCAAAACGACATATTCTTCTACAAATGGAGAAATGGTCGTTTTGTAGCTATTTGTAGCAATCCCATTTTGGTCAAAGTAAATATCCACCTCTTGATTTTGAATTCCTTTGGTTAATGCATCTAATGATTTATAAGCTTTGTATTCAATATCAATTCCAGCTAACCTTACCATTCTTTCTATGTATTCTGCAGCAATTCCTAAAACTTTTCCATCTAATGCTACCTCATATGGAGCATTTTCGATATATCCGTAAACATATGATTTACTTAACATATCTACTTTTGTCTTATCGGTCAAATTTTTCTCTAATGTATAATACTCTAATAATTGGTGATTATAACTTGCTACATAACGATTTTCTTTCCAATTCTTAAAGTATTTGCCAACAATAGAGTTTAGTTTCTCATTGTTATCGGTTAATGTTAATACAATTTTTCTAGAAAGTTCTGTAAAGTAATAACTAATTGTCGTATCTTCTAACATTAAAGTTTTATCTAAATACATTAAATGCGGAATGATTATCATATCAATATCATTTTTTTCATAACTCGTAATTAAATCGTTAATATTTTCAAATGTTTTATAGGTGACGTTGTTAGCACTTTTCATGTAATAAGAAATTTCTGCGGTATCTGTAGTTAGTGTTCCAATCGTTTTATCTTTCATTTCAGATATATGGTTATATCTTGTATTATTATGAGATAGAGCAACATATCCATCTTCGTAAAGAAGTAAATCTTTGTCACTCAATTTAGTATCGTTTGATAATATGCGAAATTTTAATTCATTCGAAGTTGGGGTCGATGCCTTCAAATAGGGAATTTTATTAAATTCTAAGTCCGTTTCTAATTCGAAATCATTGGCAAAATCAAAAATGACACCGATTCCACTATTTCCTATAACCGCAAAATCATTAATGAGACTTAGGTTTACTTTGGTTGATAAATTACTTTCAATCCATCTTTTTTCCATGATTGTTAAAGATGTATCTTTATCTTCATGGTTCAAAATGAAGTACACACCTAAAAATACTAGAACACAAAGTAAGATTGGTGCGATGATTAAGATTTTCTTTTTCATTCGTCAATTTTTTCCTCTTCTACTTTCTTTTCCCTATCTCTCGTCCAGGTAAAACCAGAAGTTGTTTTCGATTTATAGCCGATGATTGGAAAATTATTTTCTTCTTTCTCGTCTTTTTTCATGAACACTTGAATGTCATAATCTCTAATCGTTTCTTCTGTTAGATGATTTATCGTTCCTTCTCCGACTTTTTTTGCCTCGGTAATTGGCGTATCTTTGGTTACTGTGATTGTCACATTTAAGATACGTCCGCTAATATCTACTACTACATTAGAAACCAGTTCATTTTCCTTTAATGCCGTAATCAACTGTACTTTTTCCTCTTCCTTAATCTGTACAATTCCATCTAGTCGGTCTCCATAATTCGCTACTCCAGCATCAGGAAAGAATAGTTTTTTTACCTGAAGCAATAAGATAAACATGATGAAAAAGAATATGATGATAAAGAACGTAAATTTATTTTTTTGAAATAGTTTTTTGTCCATTTTATCTTTCTCCTTTTTATTTTCTAAAGTTTATTATTAGTATACAATATTTTTTATCAATTGGCAAACAGGAAAGGTATTTTTTATTTTTTATGTTCTAATTCTTCGATTAAAAGGGCATTTGCAAGTGTTGGAGAGGCTTTCCCTTTAGATGATTTCATGATTTGTCCCATAAGAAATTTTACTGCTCTATCTTTTCCATTTTTATAATCTTCTACGCTTTGCTCGTTATCTTCAATGATTTTAATAATCATACTTCTTAATGTTTCATCATCATCAATCGTATCCTTTTTGGCCTCTTTTAAAATTTCTTCGATTTCCTTTTCACTTTCAAAAAGAGAAATTAAGATGTCTTTAAATACTTGATTGGTAATTTCTTTGGTTTCTAATTTTTTTACAATATATTCGAGACGCTCTTTGGTCAATTTTGTTTCTTCTAGTTTTTTATTGTGAGTGTTTAAGTAAGAAGCAATCTCTCCAAGAAGAAGATTACTAGCAATTTTTAAATTGGTATTTAAGGACAAAAGATAATCACAAAGTGTTTTGTTGGCAATGATTTTTTCGATATTCACTTCACTAATTCCGGCATTTTCTAGTATCTTTCTTCTTTCTTCAGGAAGAAGAGTTATTGAAGATGTTACTTCCTTGATTAATTCTTCGGTTAACACAAGTGGTGGAAAATCTCCATCTGGAAAGTACCGGTAATCATTTCCTGTTTCTTTTTTTCGCATTAATACGGTCTCTTTTTTTGCCTCGTCATATCTTCTGGTCTCTTCTTCAATTCGATTTCCTGATTCGATTTTCTTTATCTGACGGATAGCTTCTCTTTCTACAACTTCTCCAACACTAGAGATAGAACCTACATTTTTTGTTTCTGTTCTTGTTCCTAAGGCATTCGTTTTGCTGACGCTAACATTGACATCACATCGCATACTTCCCTCTTCGATTTTACAATCAGAAATATCTTCGTAAAAGAATAGTTCTTTTAGTGTACGAACGTAAGCCTTGGCTTCTTCACTTGTATGCATATCTGCTTCTGTTACAATTTCAATTAATGGAACTCCACAGCGATTAAAGTCGAGTAGCGTTTTATTGTTATGATGAATACTTTTAGCAGTATCCTCTTCGATATGGATATCATGAATTCGTACTTTCTTTGTTCCTTCGTTTAATTTAATTTCTAAAAATCCATCTACCCCGATTGGCGTTCTTGCCTGCGTAATTTGGTACCCCTTAGGTAAGTCTGGATAGAAATAGTTTTTTCTATCAAAATACATGGTTTGATTGATTTTACAATTTAGTAAGATTGCTGCTTTTAAGGCAAGACGAACGGCTTCTTCATTAATTGTCGGTAAAACTCCGGGATAAGCAAAATCGATTTCATTGATATTTGTATTTGCCTCTTTCGTATAACCATTCTTAGCAGGAGAAAACATTTTTGCATTCGTTTTTAACTCACAATGGATTTCAATTCCAACGGTAGTTTGATAATCATTCATGAGAAGCACCTCCTTCTAAATCTAAATTCAACTCTTTTTCTAAGAAGGATGCCAATTGATAAATTTTGGCTTCTTCAAAGGCATTTCCGATGATATGAAGGCCAATCGGTAAATGTTCTTTTGAAAATCCAACTGGCAAACTGAGGGCAGGAAGTCCGGCCATATTTACTGGAATCACTAGTACGTCATCCATAAAGTTTTTGGATACGTCATTCATTTCTTCATCTAAATTATAAGCTGTCGTGGTCGTTGTAGGTCCAATAATAAAATCGTAATGTGCTAGAGCTTCTTGAAAACTTTTTTGCATTTCTTTTCTTATTTTTAAAGCTTTATCGTAATAAATTTTAGCATTTTTTCCACTTAATAGGTAGGAACCAACCATAATTCTTCTTTTGACTTCTTCCCCGAATCCAACAGCTCGGCTTTTTTTATATAACTCTTCTACTGAAGTGCAATTTTTTTCACTATATCCATAGCGGATTCCATCAAATCTTGCTAAATTGCTACTTGCTTCTCCCATACCAATAATCTGATAAAGGGTTACGGCCTGTTCTAAATGCTTGATATCAATATAAGAGATACTTGCTCCGTTATTTTTTAATCTTTCTATCATTTCTTCTATTTTTTCTTGAATTTCTCTACTGACGATATCACTCATAAAATAATTAGGAACAGCGATTTTCATTCCTTGAATACTTTTTCCTATAAGTCTTGTAAAGTCTTCTGGCTCTTTTTTTGCACTTGTTAGGTCTTTTTCATCATATGAAGCAATGATATTTAAAAGTCCAGCATTTTCTTCTACATTTCTTGTCATTGGACCGATTTGGTCTAAGCTAGAAGCAAAGGCAACCAGCCCATACCTAGAAACTCTACCATAAGTTGGTTTCATTCCGACAATTCCTGTATAAGATGATGGTTGTCTAATTGAGCCTCCTGTATCACTACCTAGGGCAAGGGGAATCATTCTACTAGCTACTGCACTTGCACTTCCACCGGAAGACCCACCAGCAATTTTTTTTCTATTCCAAGGATTGATGGGAGCACCAAAATAACTTGTACGAGAAGTAGAACCCATTGCAAACTCATCCATATTGGTCTTTCCTATAATAATCATATGTTTTTCTTTAAGATTTTTCACCACTTCTGCATCATAAATAGGAACAAAATTTTCTAACATTTTTGATGCACAGGTAGTCCGTAAATCTTTCGTTACGATGTTATCTTTGATGGCAATAGGAATACCAAAAAAGAGATTGTCTACTTCTTTTTGTTCTAATGCTATTGCCTCTTCTATGGCCTGTTCTTTATTTAATGTAATAAACGCATTTAATTCTGCATTTTTTTCGATTCGTTCAAAGCACTCTTTTACTAAGTCAATTGGTTGAATTTCTTTTTTCTTTAATAATTCATGGATTTCTTTTATTGGTTTTCGTAAATAATCAGTCATTTTTTATCACCACCGGCACACTTACAAACTTCCCAACTGATAAGGGAAGATTTTTTCTTATCATTTCAAAGTCTTCATTTCTGATTTTATCTTTTTCTCTCATGCTTGCAAAATGATGTGTTGGCGTCACCAAAATTTCATCTTCCGCAACTTCAACATCTTTAATTTTATCAATGTCGTTTAATAATTGTTTTAATTCAACACTATATTTTTCTAATTTTTCTGCTTCTACTTCAATTCTTGCTAGGTCTGCTACATGAAGTACTTCTTCTTGGGTTAACTTTTCCATACTCTTTTCTCCCCTCCCGTAGTTCTTATTTATTATAGCATATTTTAGAAAGATTCCAAGTAAATTCTTTGGAAAAAAAACATCAAATTTCTTTGATATTTCTACTTTCATCAATTCTTTTCTATTAAATTCCAGATTCACTTCTAGATAAAATTCTATCGATATTTCTTCTCTGGTATCTCTTCTTGTTGATTTGTATTTATTACTTTTTTATAAAGTTCATAATATTCCTTTAACTGGGGTGTGTTTAAAATATCTAATTGCATATCAATGTTAGCTATTCTTTCTTCGCTATTTAAATAAAGGAAAATAAAATAAACAAAATCTATTGTCTCAGTAGATTCGATATCAAGTTCTTCTTTACTAATACAGTCGATTAATTTGGTCTTTCCTTCTTCTTCTGTTTTAAAAGCAAAGTAGTAGTTTTCTCCACACTTATAAACTTGGAGTTGGAAAAGGATAAAATCTCCGATAAATTCTTTTTCACGATAAAGAATTACTTTTTGTGGTTCTTCTTTTCCTCTTTGAAAAATGTTTCCTGTCTTACGATATAACCAGTTCTCTTCGTTTATTGGTAAATGATTCAATAATTTTGATTTTTCTTGTTCACTAAAATTTAAGGACAAAATGACATTTGCCATATCTAATCGTGTTTTTTTATTTTCCTGTAAGTTGATTATCCGTAAACTAACAAGTTTTTTTAATTCTTCCTCTAAATCTTCCGTGCTTTCTATAGTAATTTCAGAATTTGTCTCAAGGGTTGCATCAGTCATATCAATTAGACCGTCTAATCCGATTGCTTCTAATCTTTCTTGTAAATCCAAAACATTCTTATCTAAAAAGTCATAGAATGTATAATCTGGTAAGACTTTCATTATTTGATAATAGATTGATGCTGTATTCCAATAATTGGCATAACTTCTACTTTCTTTTTCAAAATAATCTTCGTAAGATGGTGCTAGTAGGTAATCCGTTAATATGGTGGTAAATCCTTCCGATACAGATTTTCCATAGGAATTTTCAGAAAGATAGAAGGATTTTTCAAAATTAAGATTTTCTAAATTTTGTTCTTCTTCTAGAAATACAGAATGTTCAAATGTACAGTTATTCAAGGTATGACAAAGTTCATGAAATACATTTAACCGTTCTTCTTCTTTATTCCGATATGTTGTTTTTAATGTAATTTGATTTTCCACGCGCTTATACCAACCAGCTATATTATCTCTTTCCCAAAGTTCATTAGGAATGATATTGAAAGATAATGTTTTTAAATTCTCGTTTAATATACGCAAATCTAAATAGGGAAGACGTTCTTCTAAACGATTGATAAACTCATAAATATAGCTACGATACTTTTCAGGAATTTTTTCATTTTCTTGTAGAGTTTCGTATAACTCTGAAAATGTGCATCTTTCAAGATTTATTTTATCTAGGACACTAGAATCATAAATATAAATGGTCGTATTTCCTTTTCCGTAACTTCCTTCTTCTAGCTCTTTCGTAATCGCATTGGTAAAGTGCATAGATTTTATCCGATTAATTGCTGCAGGTCCAAGATAAACAAGTGATGCTATTTCCAATGTGATAATGGTTTTTAAAAGAGTAATTTTTGGTTCAAAGCGGTATTTTTTTGCATAAAGAATTCCATCATCCTTTTTATTATAAGTTGCATTTAAGTAAAGATAGTCTTTGAATTCTGGATAAAAGTATATCTCTTTTTGATTTTCTTTTTTTACTTCAAGAAACGTTCTTTTGTGATTTTTGTCACTAAAGACATCAAATATTTTATTATGGTATTGAACACGTAGTATTTTTTTATAATCTTCCATTTTCCTCGTCTACTTTCTAATAGTAGTATATCATAAATTTAGAAAAAGTAAGAAAAATGATTTAAATTTCTATTGTTTTTAATCATTCTTAATTTTTATGCTATCAATTCTGCTAGTCTAGCCACGAATCACTCGATGGATATCTTGTACTTTCATATTAGTGACTTTGGCAATCATGCTAACAGGTATGTTCTCACTCGCCATTTTGCTAATTAATTCATACCTCTCTTCTGTCCGTCCCTGCCTCATTCCCTCATTTCTCGCATCAGAAATAAAGCTTTTTCTCATTCTTTCCTCTT
>CAJUNG010000010.1 GCA_910587725.1 uncultured Bacilli bacterium | reverse complement strand
AAATAAAATTTTATCATTCTTTTTATTTAGTGTGAACCTTAAAGGTATTATAATCTTCTTACCTCTTCATATTAAACTGTAGTTGAGGAAACATCTAAAGAAGGAGCGACAACTTCTTCTTTTTTTAATGATTGAATTTTTTCTTTAGGTTCACGCTTCTTGGTAAAAATTAAGAACAAATCACCAAAAATTAAAAGATAAAGCATTGCTTTTAATGGAGCAATCATATCAGAAAAATAATGAAAACTAATTTGATAGTCGTTTTTATATCTTACTAACATATAATCATCCATAAGACTACGCCAACCAACGAAAATAAATACACCGAACACAAGACAAACCGTTAAATTAAAGAAAATATTTCTAGTGACTTGTTTTTGCTTAAAAATCAAGTTAAATGACATAAGCAAAAATAAAATAAGATACGGGATAAAAATAGGAATTGCAGACAAAATATTTTTTTCCAATCTCTCATACATTGACATCACAATATAGAAAGTGACAAAAAAACTAATTCCTAGCAATAAGAACTTTAACATACTGAAAAAACCATTCATGATTCGTATCATAATTCCTCCTCAGAAAGAACTCTTGTCTTATACCATATAGACATATCTTCGATAAACTTAGCTACATTCTGGTATGCAGTTATCGTTTCATAAAACCCATCTTTTACATTATTTTTAACTGCTAGTGAAAAGGTATCTGTCGTAAAATAATAACTGCTATTATCATATAAATCTTTCTTCAAATAAGATGTTTGCTTTAATAAAACATCCATATAATCCTGTAATACGCGCTTATTTTCTAAAATATATGCATCGTTTTGAAAAGAACCGTCTGTAGCATCAGATAAGGCATAAAAGTAAGAAATAACACATTCATTTAATACTTTACTTTCATAACTTTTTTGTAATCGATAAACATCTTTAATATCAAGATAAGTTTTATTCTTAATTTCACGATAATCTTCATTTCTTAAAAGATTTACACAATTTTTAAATTTTTGGTTTAACAATGTCGCACTTGCATAATTCATACTTCCTTGATAATTCGTAGAAGAAAAAGCTTGAATGTTTTCCGTAATTCGATCTAGCGTTGCTTCAAATGCGACAATAGATTGATCTGCCTTGACATCAATATATGCCCCTCTTCTCAACTCTTGATAATGATTAATATTTAAAATAAGATAGAAAAAGGCAAAGCCAAAGGCTAGTCCAACAAGAAAATACCCAATAATAGAGCAATACTGCCTTAACATTTCTTTCATTACAAATCACTCTCCTATATGATTTCATTTTTACCGTATATTTTTAGATACAGGAATTACATCCACTTTAGAATTTTCCATCCCCCGCATCATTCAAAATCGCTGCATTCGGATTTCTAGGAATAGGTATACCTCCTACCCCTATATCAGAAACATTTCTCGATGGTGGTGAAACAGGTTCAGAAAAATCATTTAAATCTTCAACGACTTCTTCCTCTTTAGGAACTGCCCGTCTTTTAGGTTCAGCAATAAACAAGGAATCTAATTCTTCATTAACTTCTTCTCGGGTTTTCTCTTCAATCGTTTTTGTTGGATAAGGTCCCGGAACAACTTCTGGCTTTGGACTAGGTCTAACTGGTTCAGGAATTTCAATAGATACTTTTTTCTCCCCATTTACCCCCGATTGCATAGATTTATCTTCAGTAGACCGACGATTAACAGCGGGATTAGATTCTATATTTGGAGGCGGAGCAATAGGTGGATTAGACCGAACCTCTTCTCTCGACGTTTTTACCTCTTGAACCGCTTTAGATGCTGGAGGTATAACTTCAGCAGAAGATTTTCGCTGCCCATTTTCTCCTCCCTTATCATCATCTGAAGAATCATTCTTATCTCCCTTATTTCCAAGAAGTTTAATTAATTTTACTAAATCACCAATAATGATAAATAAGCATGGCACAACAATTAATAATAACCATCCAAAATTACTAGTAAGGATTTTTTGCAAATGTCCAATTAAAGGAATTCTAAACATTACCTTTCCAAGAACATTATCATAACTAACTAATGTATCATCTTCTACATTATTATTGTCTCCTTTTGTACGATAAGCATATGAACCATTGGCTGTCTCTTTAATTCCCACAACGCGATGGGTTACCGTAATTCCCGAATGTCCTGGATCAGTAGAAATAAAGGTGATAACGTCATTTTTTTGAATATCTTTAGCATCTACTCTCATCGTAACAACAGCATCATATACATGAATTGCAGGTTCCATACTACCACTAATAATTACATAAGCACCAAATAAAGGAGGTTTCTCATTTCCTTCCTTCACACTTTTATAGTGGTCGACAAAATATAAAGCCACCATTAAACCTACGATAATTAACAATACAAAAATAGAATATAAAAATACTGTAGACACAAAATTCAATACTTTTTTAATGGTATCCCACATCGTCTATCACCCTATCCTATTCTTAGCTATTATTATGATAACACAAAATGTAAAGAAAAACCACTAAAAAAAGTATCTTTTCTAGATACTTTACATTAAGCACTTTCATTTGCAGTGATTCGCACCCGCACAGAAAACATTTTTGAATAAAAGTCTTCATCATCCACATCAGTCGTATCACTAATCCAAAGACGAAGTCTAAAATCTTGATGAAATGACATACTATGATTTAATACAATCCCACTATAAATTAGTTTTGAGGTATCATCTCCAGATAATTCTGCAAAGGTTAGAACACGTTCTTCATCCATAACTAGAGGGCTAGCTGCTTCACTAGCACCGTTACGCAAAGTCAAATAAAGTTTAACCCATTCATTTTTTAAGGTGCTATCAGCAGATTTTTCAGCAAATACCTGAAAAGGAATATCAGCTAAAGTCGTCGTTGCATTAACAGAAAAATCAAAATATTCATGCTCTCCACTTTGTACTTTTCCCACTTCATCAGCAACAGGATATGCATTTTTAATATCTACTCCATTAAACTCTGAAGTATCTTCATCATAAGAAAAATAGATTTTTCCCGCTTCAATAATATTATTGGTTGTTCCCTTCAAAAAGTTACGGTAAACGGCATAGCTAATTCCCGAAACTAAGAAAATCAAAGAAACGAATAGCATCACTAAGGTCATTGCTTTTAACGTATCATACTTTTTCGCCCTTTTCTCCTTCATGCTATTCACCTACCCCTTCTGCAAGTACATCAACACGCAAGATATAATTTTTACCATAATAATCGCTAGCATTTTCTTTTATCCACATCCGAAGGACATAGTCATCAGAAAACTTCGTGTTTTTATCAATATACTTTTCATATAACACTTTGTAATTCTTTCCATTCATTTGAATATCTTTTAACTCCGAAACGGTCAATACATCACTTCGAAGTTCTACTTCACCCGTTCCCGTTTTTGAAGTCAAATAAACTTTCACATCGCTAGAAGGAAGAGTAGAAAGAACGTCAGTCTCAATTAATACATAATATTTAATTTTAGGAGAAACCACATTTCCATTAACTGAAAATTCAAAGGTATTCCCTTCTCCCATCAATTTTTTTCCAACTACATCAGAAATTGCTGAGGCATTCTTTAAAGAAATTCCACTACTAGAACCACTCGCATCAGAATAATTAAATACCACATTTACTTGAGGAACAGTTGGTTTGGTAGGTTTTGGTGTAGAAGATGGTTTTGTACTTGGCGTTGGTTCCTCACTTGGTACAGGGTCACTTGGCATTGGACTAGTACTTGGTACTGGGCTCTTACTTGGTGTTGGAGTATTCGTAGGATTCGGATCAATTGGTTGCACATTACCAGAAATTGAACCACTATAAAGAGAGTAAGTAAATCCGATAACAATAAAAATAAGCAACAATAAAGAAATGATAAAGAAAATGACGATATATTTTCGGTCTTCTTCTTCCTCTTCTTCTTCAAGCTCTACTTCTAATTCTTCTCTCACAGTACTTCCCTCCTTCCTATTCTTTTACTTGTGCCAAAGCTTGTACGTTAATGCGAACAGAAAATGCACGTTTAGCAATTCCTTCGACACCATCAACATCAATCATAGGAATAGCAGTTCCTTCACTATCGACCTCAGGTAACCACATATATAAACGATAATAATCAACTTCTTCTCCACTAATTGTCTTTTCAAAAAGTTTGTATCCTTTTTTACCACCAGTTGCAGGAATTAACTCAATAGAAGAAAAGTAAGTTGGAGATACCAAAAATGGATCATCAGGAAGAGCAACACTTCGATTTTCCAAAGCAACTTTTACTCGATTACTTGGTAATTTCGTAATTTCCTCTTGTCCTTCTAAAGTACTCTCAGTAATATCCTCGATATCGATTTCATAGCGAATAAATGAAGATGAAGGAACACTATAAGTGACATAAAAATCAAAATAAGCATTCTCGTCTGTCGTATTAATCGCACGTAAATCGCTAACTGGCATAGCATTTTGTAAAGAAATTCCATTCGTTTCCTCTATATATCCTAACTCTAATTTTCCTGCATTAATTGTACTTTTTGTACCAGATGTTCTTTGATAAGTAAAAAAAGCAAAGGCAAATCCGATAACAGAAATAAAAAATACAATCATGACAATCACAAGTAATATTGCTTGTTTACTAGAACGTTTTTCCATATTCCTTAGCCTCCTTATAATAAAATGATATCATAGGAGAAAAGAAAAGACAAGAAAAAATTGGAAAAACAAAAAAGAGGTTTTTTACCAACCCCAACGTACAACAGTATAATTCACATTTTTTTGCCGACCAATTGAATAACCATCAGCTTCCCTTTCTACTAAAAGGTCAATCACGTTTCCTTGAACTGCGCCACCCCGATCAAGAACAATTCCATAAAGTTTTTCTGAAGTAAAAGAAACATTAGTAATTTCTATAATACTTCCACAAGGAATCCGTTTATCCGCAGCTAAGATACGAACACTTCCATAAGTCTCATCTTGATAATAAATATTTCCATTCGCAACAATTGGTCTTGGAGGACAAGAAACAGTTCCTCCACAACCAGGGCAATCCGGACCATAAGCGGTCATCTGACCAACAAAAGAAACTGGGCTAGTAGCACCATATAAAGAAACTTCCTCCATCGTAGAAACAGAACGAACTTGAAGTTGTTCTACATTGGTATCATCATACTTTGCTTCAAAGTGCATCGCCTGTAAAGAAATCGCATTGCTCGTACTTGCTGTATAATTTACTTTTTTTCCAGAAGCGACGACTAGAATCATAGAAAGAATAAGAAAAACACATACTACGGTAAGACCTTCTAATAAGCGGACAAAGAGTTTCTTCATAAAACACGCTCCTTCTATTAAACAAAATATATCATAAAATCATTGGCAAGTCAAATAACAAAATGGCATTTTTTGTCGTCGTTTTCTCTACTTCTTCAGAAGAAACATGTAAAATTTCAGCTAACTTTTCAATAATATAAGGAATATAAGCACTTTGATTAGTTTTTCCTCGATAAGGGCTTGGAGCAAGATATGGACTATCAGTTTCTAGTAGAATGGAAGAAAGCCCAACTTTTTCCACAACCTGGTAAAGTTTACTATTAGAGAAAGTCACAACCCCACCTATTCCTAAGAAATAACCAAGTCGAATGAAAGATTCTGCCATTTCCACACTTCCACTAAAACAATGAATACTCCCCTTTAGTGAATACTTTTTCAAAATGTCATAGGTTTCTTGTATTGCCTCTCTCGTATGAATGACTACAGGTAAATGATATTTTTCCGCAAGTTGTAGTTGTTGTTCAAAAAGAGTACGCATTTGTTCTTTAAAATCTGAAGTATAATGATAATCTAATCCTATCTCACCAATAGCCACAATTCTTTTTTCTTTCTCGATGACTTTAGCTAACCAAAGTAAATCTTCTTCGCCTACCTTCCCTACTTCTTCTGGATGGAATCCAACTGCCAGATAAAGATGGTCAAACTGATGAGCTAGTTTTATTCCTTCAATAATGCTTTCTTTACTACAGCAAGAGACAATAAATGCCTGGCACCCAACATTCTTAGCATTTTCAATAAACAACTCTGGCAAAATCCCCTCATTTTTACTTAAATGCAAATGTGTATCAATAAACATAAAAAAACCTCCATGATATTTTTATTATATCACAAAGGTCAAAAGTTCTTTTATTCGAATTCTTCGATTTCTTTTAATTTTTTCTCTTTATCAATCCGGGCAAATAAAGGAACTGGATCTCCAACTTGATAACTACAATCTTCAACAAATTGTAAAGTTTTATTTTCTGTATTTAACTGTCTTAAAATTTCTTGAGCAGTATCTGGCATAAAAGGTTCAAGTAAACTTGCCGTAATCCGAAGAGATTCTAATAAATGATAAAGTACCGTCATTAAACGATTTTTCTTCTCTTCTTCTTTAGCAAGAACCCAAGGAGCTGTCTCATCAACATATTTATTCGCCCGTCTTAGAACAGCAAAAATTTCATCTAATGCTTCTCCTACTTGTAATTGGTCCATTTTCTTAGCTGTTTTTTCAAACACAGTAGAAATCATAGTAAGTAGCTCATCGTCTTCAGGTTCTCTTTCCTTCTTATTTTCTACGTTTCCATCAAAGTATTTCTTTGCCATGGAAATCGTACGATTAACTAAATTTCCAAGAATATTTGCAAGTTCAACATTAATTTTATCAATTAGTAATTCATACGTTAAATTTCCATCATTTTGAAAAGGAATTTCATGTAAAAGATAGTAACGAACAGCATCGACACCAAAAAATTTTACTAAATCATCCGCATAAATTACATTTCCTTTAGATTTACTCATTTTATCATTTCCGGTTAAAAGCCAAGGATGGCCAAAAATTTTCTTAGGAAGTGGTAAATCTAAGCTCATCAAGAAAGCTGGCCAATAAATCGTATGAAAGCGGATAATATCTTTTCCAATTAAATGCAAATCGGCTGGCCAAAGTTTTTCAAATTCTGAAGAAGAACCATCAGGGTCATAACCAATATTGGTAATATAATTGGTAAGGGCATCTAACCATACATAAACTACATGCTTAGAATCCTCTAAAACCGGAATTCCCCAATCAAATGAAGTCCGTGAAACACATAAATCCTGAAGTCCTGGCTTTAAGAAATTATTTAACATCTCATTTTTTCGTGCAATCGGCTCAATAAATTCTGGATGTTCTTCATAATAAGCAATAATTCTATCTTGATACTTCGATAACCGGAAAAAATAAGCATCTTCACATTTTTCACAAACACTTCTTCCACAATCTGGACATTTTCCCTCAATTAATTGACTTTCAGTAAAGAAAGATTCACAAGGTGTACAATAAAGTCCTTCATATTTTCCTAGATAAATATCTCCACTTTCCAACATTTTCTGAAATATTTTTTGCACAATTTCTGTATGATGTGAATCAGTCGTACGAACAAAACGATTATAGCTAGTGTTCATAATATCCCAAATTCTTTTAATTTCACTCGCAACATTGTCTACAAATTCCTGTGGGGTAATTCCTGCTGATTCTGCCTTTAATTGGATTTTTTCTCCATGTTCATCAGTCCCTGTCTGAAAATAAACATCATACCCTTGTAATCTTTTAAATCTAGCAATTGCATCTGCTAAAACAATTTCATAAGTATTTCCAATATGTGGTTTTCCTGAAGTATAAGCAATCGCCGTTGAAATATAATATTTTTCCATCTCTGATTCCTCCTTTTAAATAAAAAAATCTCTCTATATGTAAGGACGAAATCAAATTTCCGCGGTACCACCTTACTTTATAGAAAGATTCTATACAACTTTAATATCCGTTAACGCCGAATTACGAGTAAACACCAGTTCAGAAGCCATTTACATAAGACATTTTTCATCTATTTTCACCAACCATAGACTCTCTACTAAAAAATATTGTCTTTATTCTCTTCCTCAATACATTTAAGTATGAGTTAGATTATAACATACATCCATTTATTCTTCAATATTTTTCTCTAAAAAATATAAAATAAATTTCAATATAAATTTATCTAGTTCATTAATTTCCGATTCTGGAGAATATAGAATAACACTACCTAATAAATCACCGTTTACGACAAGTGGACTCATAGAATAATACTTTTTCTCTTCTTCTTCACTTACGATATCTAAAGCAGAAATCTGCGTAGTAACATAATTCTCCCGTTTTTTCACTAAAGATACATAGCTATTTAAAAGTTTTTTATCTAAATATTGAGAAGAAATTTTATCGCTACAAGAAATAACACGATTTAAATCGGTAACAATTAAATATTTTTTCGTCACATCATAAATTCCATTTACTAAAGATTCTGCAAGCTTTTGAAATTGATTTGAAGCATCCGCTTTTCTTAAAATAATTGTATCTTCTTCAATCAAAAACTCTACCCCATCGCCATCTTTCATCCCTAGATTTTTTCGAATTTCTTTGGGAATAACGATTCTTCCTAATTGATCAATTTTTCGAACTACACCAGTCGTCTTCATTATAAACCTCACTTTCTTTATTAATTATGTGAAAAAGTAAGGTACAATATACAAAAAAGATAGTAAAAATTACTATCCAAATCAACGATTATGACGAACAACTCGTTTTGCTTTCTAATTCCTGAAATTTCTCATAACTTTCTTTTCCTTTATTCGCTAAGTTATTATCACGAATTAAAATTTCACTCAAGATTCTTTCTTCTAATTTTCCAAAAAGACGGTAATGTATATAATCATAAACTCTAGAATTAACAATTTGCGATTCTTCTTGAGAAAAAGATTGTTTGCTCATCTCTTCTAATTTGAAAATTGCTTTTTCTAAAAAATCTTGAACTTGCTCACTATGTAAAATTTCCTCGAATGATGAAGAAAAGGAAAATACAAAGTCATAATAATCCTTCATTTTCTCTTCTTCAAACTCAAGGTTTTCTACACGTTCTAATAATTTTTCACTACGACTTTTCACTTGCTCTAAAACTACAGAAAATAAATCATTTTTTAAATGAAGCAAGATTGTGGTAATTTCTTTATCCATATCTTGATTTATATACATCGAAATAATATTTTTTATGCCCATATCAAATTGATAATTAAATATATTAGTAAAAGATTCTTCCAAAACCGCAATGTTTCTTTCAATATCTAACTCTAAATTATGAATTAACATTTCTCTATTTTTCTTTCGGAACATCTCTTGAATATCTTTATCCATTTATGTATCACACCATTCTTAATGAACCAATCATACCAAAAAACGAACATTTAGTCAAATTTTTAGCAGAAAATCAAAAAATAGTGACAAAAACGACATTTCATTTAAATCTATTTTTACCTTGAAAATTAACACATATACCAATAAATATTATTATCAATACAGATAATATTTAAACAATACATTCTATAAGAAAACAGATACTACTTTTCAGTAACATATGTTAATTCAATCGTTTTAAGTAAATCGATTAAGTAATAAATATAGTGTTTTTCTAATTGGATTGTATCAAGTATGACATGTAAAGAATTAGCAGCTAATTTGAAACGGAACATTGTAGTAATATGAAAAGCATCCTCAAATAGCTTTTCTCCATCAATCCTACTTGTAACTTCTGGACTAAAGATAAGTTCAATCGAATTACGCGTAGTTCGGACATTAACAATCTCTAACTTTCTTGCTAGTTTTTCGAACCATTCTTCATACATATAAATAACCATATCTTCTTCTAGTTTACCAAAGCGGTCTCTCAATTCATTTTGAACGGATACTAATTTTTCATAAGAATCGATTTCATTAATCTTTCTATGAATTTCAATTTTCAAATCAACATCCGAAACATATTCATCCGAAATGTGAGTCGTTACATTTAATAATGGCTTTTCTTCTCGAAGTTCTTCTTCTATCGGTGTGATTCCCTTCAATCTCGAAACTTCATCATTTAGCATTTTCAAATATAAATCAATTCCAACACTATCAATAAATCCCGCTTGTTCACTCCCTAAAATATCCCCTGCTCCACGAATAGATAAGTCCCTAGTAGCAATAGAAAAACCGCTTCCTAGTTCAGTAAATTCTTTAATTACATTTAACCGCTTCATTGCGATTTCATTTAAAACTTTACCAGGAGTGTACATGAGATAAGCATAAGCAATTTTATTACTTCTACCAACACGTCCACGAATTTGATATAACTGACTAAGGCCAAAGCGGTCAGCATCCAAAATAATTAAAGTATTCACATTAGGGATATCAATACCCGTTTCAATAATTGTTGTACAAACTAATATATCTGCTTTATGTTCTGTAAAATCAATCATTTTACTTTCAAGTTCTTGCTTGGTCATTTTTCCATGTGCAAAAATTATTTTTGCTTCAGGTACTAAACTTTGAATAGAATATACTTCCTTTTCAATCGATTCTACGCGATTATATAAAATAAACACTTGCCCATTTCTCGATAACTCTTTATATATGGCATCCCGAATAATTTGTTTATTTTCTTCAATTACATAAGTCTGCACAGGATAGCGATTAACTGGAGGGGTCGTAATTAAGGATAAGCTACGAATGCCAACCATCGACATTTGCAGTGTCCTAGGAATTGGTGTCGCCGTTAGTGTCAATACATCGACATTCGCCTTATATTCTTTTATCTTTTCTTTATGCATAACACCAAAACGTTGTTCCTCATCGATAATCAAAAGCCCCAAATCTTTAGGTTTTACATCTTGGCTAAGTAAGCGATGGGTTCCAAAAACGACATCAATTTCCCCATTTTCCAACCCAGAAAGAATTCTTTTCACTTCTTTTGGCGTAGTAAAACGATTTAAAAGACCAATACGAATAGGATAATTAGCAAATCGCACTATCGCGTTTTTATAATGCTGATTAGATAAAATCGTAGTTGGACAAAGATACAAGACTTGTTTTGAATCCATAACCGCTTTAAAAATAGCACGAAAGGCCACTTCTGTTTTTCCATAGCCGACATCACCACATAATAAACGGTCCATCGGTTTACTAGATTCCATATCTTGCTTAATGTCTTCTACTGCACGCAACTGGTCTTTCGTTTCTTCGTAAACAAATTCTTCTTCAAAATTCCGTTGTAATTCCGTATCCTTTTGAAACATGAATCCCTTCTTCATTTCTCGTTCTGCATAAATTTTTAATAGTTGATTAGCAACATCTTGAATCCGTTTACGAACACGTGATTTTACCTTAGTCCATTCGCTACCACCAAGTTTATTTACCTTTACACCTACACCTTCACGTCCAGAATATTTACTAATAAAATCAATTTTTTCAACAGGAATATAAAGTTTATCTTGGCCTTCATAAAAAACAACAATATAGTCCTTTTTAACATCTCCATGTGTTAATGTCTGAATTCCTTGATAAATTCCGATTCCATGAATATCATGTACAACATAATCTCCAATTTCTAATTTATTAATATCACGAATCTTACTTGCATATTGGAAAGAACTTTTATGACGCTTTCTCTCTTCCCTTACATGAAATAAATCCTGGTCAGTCAAAAAAACATATTGAAGGTAAGTAAATCCATGCTGCATTGAGTAATCGACAACATTGATTTTTCCAGAAACAATCGACGAAATATCAGAAATAACAAAAGGAAGTTGCAAATGCTTGCAAAAGTTTTTTATTTGGTATTCTTTCAAACATAAAATAACTGTTTTCTCATCACGAAGTGCCTCTCTTAAATATTTGTGAATCGCTTCTAGATTTTCATGAAATAAGGGGACAGATTTTGCATTGAAGTCACAAACAGAAATCGATGAATCAAAAGCAATATTATCGACACTAAGATAATATAAAGCATCATCAACTTGACAAAACGAATGAAAATATTCCCCATGAAAAGTTTTATCTTTATCCGTTTTATATTGAAGAACTTCTTCTAATATTGATTGATAACCAACCTGTAATTGCCGAAAATCTTTAAAACACAAGTAAGCATTATCAAAATATTGATATAATGAAACAACTTTATTTGCATATTTTGGCAAGAATTTCTGTTTTCGAAATTCTTCTTCAACCGTATTCTCAGTCAAAAACTCACTAAATGGCTTAATCAAAGTTTTATCGATATTCTCAGTAGACATCTGTGTTTCTGCATCAAAATAACGAATAGAATCTACCGTATCTCCAAAAAACTCAATACGAACAGGATATTCTTCACCTATAGGAAAAATATCTAGTACAAATCCTCTTACTGCAAATTCCCCTGTTCTAGTAACAATTGTCTCTCTTTTATAACCACTATCAACCAATTGCGAAATCAAAACTTCAGGAGGAAAGTCCATAGATATACGAATATCAATAAAACTCTTTTGATAGGCTTCCTTTGTCGGAAGATATCTTAAGTATCCCATTAAATTAGTAATGACAATATAATGAGAGTCCTCAATCAAATGATTTAAGACTTCTAATCGCTCAATCATTAAGTCTGGACTAATGGCAACTGCTTCACTCGTCAAAAAATCATCCATGGGAAAAAGTAATGCTTTTTCGGTATGATTTAATAGTAATTCATATATTTTATTCGCTTCAAATAAACTAGAAGTTACTACTAATACACCTCTTTTATGATATTCAAAAATTTCTTTTAATAAAACAGAAAAAAGCTCGTCAGTTAAGCCTGCAAAGCCACTATTTTTAAGCTTATTATTTTCTAAAAAAGAACGAAATAATTCCATATTTGTCACCTCGTCTGTTTTTTATTATATTGATTCATCAAGACATCAAAACGATAAGTTAAAAAATCATCTAAAATATTCAAAGATAGTGAAATCACCTTATCTAACTGTTCTTTTTCTGTAGTCGAAAAACGACCTAGTACATAGTCCTTAGTATCCATCATTTTATCGTTAGAAATACCAATTTTAAAACGCTTATATTGATTGGTATTTAAATGCTGTTCAATATTTTTTAAACCATTGTGTCCTCCACTAGAACCGCTTGCCTTTAGTTTAAAAGTTCCGATTGCTAAATCCAAATCATCATTGATAATCAGAATATCCGAAAGAGAAATCGAAAAAAATTGAACAAATTGAAAAACTGACTCACCACTTAAATTCATATAAGTTTGTGGTTTTAACAAAATAATTTTTTCTCCGTTTTGATAAAAATCCGTGTAAAGACCTTGGAATTTTTCTTTACTAAAAGAAACGCCTTTCTTTTTCGCATAAGCATCTAATACCATAAAACCTACATTATGACGTGTATTCTCATATTCTCTACCAGGATTTCCTAATCCAACAATTAGTTTCATTTTTTCCACAATCCTTTCTCTAGTAATGATTTAAAAAACTTCTATTCACTATCTACATGATATTCTTTATAAACAACAGATTTTGGTAAATTTCTATCCACAGCTACTTTTTTAATTGATTCTTTAATATCATAACCATCTTCTAAATAAAGTTGGATATGTTCTAATATCGTAAGGGAAGAAAAATCTTCGACTTCCCTATTCCCTTCAACAACAACAACCATTTCTCCTTTTAACGAGGAAACAAGAGGCAATACATTAGAAATCGTATCACGAATAACCTCTTCATATTTTTTACTAATTTCTCGACATAAAGCAATTCTTCGATTTCCAAAAATCTGTTGCAAATCTTCTAACATTGTAGCAATTCGATGAGGTGCCTCATAAAAAATCAATGTATAAGGAAATGCTTTTAGCCCTTCTAATTCCTTTTTTCTTTTAGAAGGCTTACTATTTAAGAAACCATAAAATAAAAATGGAGCAGGAGAAAGACCAGACATCGTAAGTGCAGGGACAAACGCAGTAGGACCAGGAAGAGAAATAACACTATATCCTTTAGAAATCACATATTCACTAATTTTATATCCAGGGTCACTAATAATTGGCGTTCCTCTATCAGTAACTAAACCAATTGTAAGACCATCTTCTAAGTTTTGTAAAACAAAATCTTTAATCTTATTCTCTTGATATTCATCAGCACGATAAACTTTCTTTTTTAAGTTTAAATGATGGAGCAATTCATTAGCAACTCGAGTATCTTCACAAAGTAAAAAATCAACACTTTCCAACATTTTAATTGCTCTTAAAGTAATATCTTCCATATTACCAATTGGCGTTGGAATCAAATATAAGCTTCCCTTTGACTGATAACTTTTTTGTATCATCGATATCCCCTCCTTATTGAAATAATTTTAATATTTCCTCACGATAACTCCCATCCTCTTCGTGAACATAGATAGGTGGTAAAAACTTTAATCCACGATTACCATTTTTAATTCCCTCGACTAAGACCATATTAGATTCTTTTCCTACTTTTGGATAAACTAATTGAATCCGCTTTACTTCGATATTATTTTTCTGAAATAAAAAAATAATGTCCATAAGTCGTTCTGTACGATGCACAATTCCGAAGTAACCACGATTTTTCAATAAATAACTTCCCGTTGCAATAAGCTCTTCTAATGTAATCATCACTTCATGTCTAGCAATTGTTTTATGAGGATTATCATTTAAATTAGAAGATTCATGATAAGGAAAATATGGCGGATTAGATAAAACGACATCAAAGCTATCTGGTGAATATATGTTCTTCAAATGTTTAATATCATCGTTCAATATAGTAATCTGTTCTTCTAAATGATTCATTTCACAAGTTTTCTTTGCTAATTCGTAAACATCTTTTTGAATTTCAACAGCGGTAATTGATGCCTTAGTTTTTGTAGATAAAATTAAAGGAATGGGTAGATTTCCTGTTCCAAGATCAATAATATTTTGGCACTTTGCTGGAATCGTAATAAAATTAGGTAATAAAACAGAATCTAAAGAAAAACTAAACCAATCAGGATTTTGGTATATCTTCATATTTCGATAGCCAAGTAAATCATTCAATACTTCCATTTTGTTCATCCCACTTTATCGTTACTAAAGAATTGTTTGGAAGCTCCAAAACAAGATTTCCCGTAAGTAAATTAACAGAGCTAACTTTCCCTTTTACATCATTAATCTTAACAATTTGTCCAACTTTAGGATATTCTTTACGAAGTTCACGGTACTGTTCATCTTCATATTTCAAACAACATAAAAGTCTCCCACAAACTCCATTAATTTTATTTGGATTTAATGCGATATTCTGATTTTTTGCCATATTAATAGATACACTATCGAAATCAGTTAAAAACAAACTACAACAAAGAAATCTTCCACAAGGACCTAATCCACCAATTTCTTTCGCTTTATCACGAACACCAATCTGACGTAATTCAATTCTTGTATGGTAAACTTGTGCAAGACGTTTAGCAAGCTCACGGAAATCCACACGGTTTTCAGCTGTAAAATTAAAGATTAACTGATTTCTCTCAAAAGTATAAAATGCAGAAGTAATCTTCATTGGCAAATCCAAAGAACTTACAAGCTCTTCCGCCTTTTTCATAGCAATAGAAGCATCTTTTAAATTCTTCGAATGTTGTTTTTCATCTTCTTTTGTGGCAAGACGTTTGATTGAATAAACATTTACAGGAGCATTTTTTTCTTCATATTCTTTGCTATCTGTAATCACTGTTCCAAACTGTAACCCACGAGGTGTTGAAATAATCACAGAATCTTTCTTTTTAACCACAACATCTTCTGGTAAAAAGTAATCTACTGTATTATTTTCATAGCGAACAAAAACTAAACGAACCATTATGAAACACCTCCTACATAGTCAATAATAAACTTGTCCATAAGTAATGATAAATTTGCATTATAGTGGATTGCTTCCTTTGTAGAAACAATTACTTTGATTTTCCGAATAATCTCTTCTACTGAGTGATTGTTAGCAATACTTTTTACATCATTGAGATAATTCGAATAACTCGTCTTACCTTTTACTTTAAAATCTAAAATATCTAAGTAAATACGTTCCAAATCTTGAAAAGCCTGCATCACTGTTTCCTTATTTTTATATTTCTCATGCCAAAGTTCTCGTAAATAACAAATCGTATGTTCTTTTTCTTCTTCTATCCTACATAAAAAAGAATAAAGATTAGCAAAAGTGTCGTTTTCTATATTATTTTTTTCCTGATGAGTCAAAGTATGAATCTGACAGCGAGACAAAATCGTAGAAAGAACTTGATATTTATTTTCTGCAACCAAAATCGCAATAATTCCTTTTTCTGGTTCTTCTAAAAATTTGAGAATAGAATTAGCTGCTTCTTTATTTAACTTGTCTGCTCCCATAATAATATAAATTTGAGGTGTATCATTTAAAGTCGTTCTACTAAATTGATTTTTAACAAATTCGACTTGATTCTTTTTAATCCAAAGCCCTTCAGGTCTAATAACAAGAAGATTGGAGTCTATCTGTTCATCTACTAAATGACATAAATTACAATTCTCACATGCATCAAAATTAGTAAAATGATGAGAACATAACAAAAACTTTGCAAAACTTAAAACAAAGTTTTCACTATCAGAAAATCCTTTCGTCTCAATAAAATAAGCATGAGAAATTCTTTGATTCTCTACAACAGATTGATAAATTTCATGAAAGAATTGACTTTGTATCTCTTTATATGCATCAAACAAACTACCACCTCACTACTAATAAACAAGAACGAACAATAATACTAACGCAAACAGTGCTGGAAATCCTAAAAAACTAACAAGAAGTACAGTTACCACATTGATTGGCATCACCATATTAAAGTTTACTGCAATCATATTATAACCATACAAAACAACAAATCCAAGAATTAATCTTTTAAGAATCGTAACAATAAATTTCATGAGTTCCATCTCCTCTAGTAAAGAGTATGAAAGCATGGACAAATTATTCTAAATTCTTACGATCTGAAAAAGCACGTTCTAAGGTCATCGCGTCAATATATTCCATATCCGCTCCAATAGGAATACCACTAGCAATTCGAGAAATTGTTAAATCTAAATCTCCTAAAACTCTTTTAATATATAATGCGGTAGTTTCCCCTTCTACACTAGGCTTAAAAGCAAGAATTATTTCTTTAAAGTGAGCATTACGAATTCTTTCTAATAAACACTCCAAATGAATATCTTCAGGATTTACACCGTCAAGAGGCGAAATCAATCCATCTAAAATATAGTAGAGTCCATGATAAATACCAAGCCGTTCAAAAGAAATTAAACTTTTTACATCTTCTACTACACATAATATTTCTTGATTTCGAAGAGAATCAGCGCAAACAGAACATATCTCTTGCTCTGTTAAATTATGACATATCTTACAAGTATGCACTTTTTCTTTAACATCTCTTACGCTTTCTAAAAAGCATTCTGTTTTATCTTCAGGTAGTTCCATTAAACAAAAAGCAAACCGTTCTGCTGTTTTTTGACCAACGCCAGGTAGATATTTAAATGCCTCCACAAGTCTTTGTAAGCTTTCTGGATACATTACATGCTCCTAGAAGAAACTTGGAATAGCATTTCCAAATTTTCCCATCTTTGCTTCTAGTTCTTTATCTACTTTTTGATAAGCGTCATTAATTGCAACAACAATCATATCTTCTAGCATCTCTAAGTCATCGCTCGCTAAATCTTCTTTATTGCTAATTTCAATTTTTACAATCTTTTTATCTCCAGTAACCACTACTTTAACTAAAGCACTTTCACCAATAAATTCTTTGTGATCGATTTCATCTTTAACTTTCATCATATCTTTTTGTAAACTTTGGGCTTGTTTCATTAATGCTTGAATATTCATATATTTTCCTCTTTTCTATTATTTTATTTTTACAATATCTTCACCAAAAATGGCAATTGCTTCTTTTAATGTTTCTTGTCCAGAATTAGAATCAAAGACATCCTCTTTAATTAAAAAATTTGAATCATTTTTTAAAGTAACTTCTGGCAAATCTTTCAATACATACTTTTCTCCTGTATTTTTTAAACGAATAAATTGAGAGCGTTCTTCATTCCAACGAGCGGTAGTAATAATAGCAACTTTATAGGATTTTCCGGTTAATTTTTCTATAAAGGATTCAATAGTAGATAATAAACTTATTCCTCTTTCTAACACAGAATCATAATTACAAGTAATAACCATGAAGCCTTCCCCTACTACTCGTATTTCTGAATCAATTAGATAACAAGCGACAGCACCATAAGATTTATCTAAAACAAAATCAGATAAAACAGATAATTTTGACTTCACATCCATTAATAAATCTTTTCTCGCTGTTGCGAATGTGTTATTGATAATAATAGAGAAATATTCATCATCGACTAAAACGTCAGACTGATTACGAGCGAGATTAGGGGTTTGAACTAAAGAAGCATTCGAATCATTTGGTAATTTTTTTTTCGTTTCATCATTTGAATCAGGAATAACCTCTCTATTTTCTTCTGTCTCCTTTTTTTCTAATGATTTCTTTTCCGGTGTTTTCTCCAAAACAGGAGATTTCTCTGTATTAGATAATTGATGACTTTCCCCCACGTTTCCTACAAATTCTAATAAAGAAGTTTCAAATAAAATCTTAACATTTCCAACACTTTTTGAATGAATTAATAAGTGGTTCAATTGTTCGATTAGAGCAAGAATAAAAGTAATCGAAAATTCCTCGACGTGGTCCACATAATAATGAATCATTTTATCTCTTAAAAGTTCGATTAAATCTTGGCAAAAAATCACAAAATCTTTACCAGAGTCATAAAGTTCATCAATTGTTTGCAATATTTGAAGAATATCTTTTTGATAAACAATTAATAGAAATTTTTCTAAGTAATCCTTCTGAACAAGACCATTAACTTGATTAAAATCCTCCATTGTAATTTTTTCACTACAATAAGATGAGACTTTATCCAAAATACCTAAAGCATCTCGCATTCCACCTTCAGATATTTTGGCGATTTTTTCCAAGACTGCTTCTTCGATATCAATTTTTTCCTTTTCACAAACATAGTGAAGTCTACCAACGATTTGCGGAATAGGAATTCTTTTAAATTCAAAACATTGACACCGAGAAACAATGGTAATAGGAACTTTATGAGGATCGGTTGTTGCTAAAATAAAAACAATATGTTCTGGTGGTTCTTCTAAAGTTTTCAACAACGCATTAAATGCGCCAATGGAAAGCATATGAACCTCATCAATAATATAAACCTTATATTTTAATTCGGAAGGAACAAGGTTGATTTTACTTCTAATCTCACGAATCTCATCAACACCATTATTACTAGCAGCATCAATTTCAATAATATCTGTAGTTTCATTAGAAGAAACAGAAAGACAATTTTTACATTTTCCACAGCATATTCCATTTTTCAAATCTAAACAATTTATTGTCTTTGCTAAAATTTTTGCAATTGTTGTTTTTCCCGTTCCACGAGGCCCAGAGAACATATAAGCATGTGAGGTTTTAGAATTCTTCAAAGCATTCACTAATGTTTTTACAACTACGTCTTGTCCAACTACATCATTAAAATCTATAGGTCTATATTTTCGATATAATGCTTGATAAGACAATATACCACCTCCACATCTCTAGTAGATATTATAACAATTAAACAAATAAAAAAAAAGGGATTATCTCCTTTTTTTAAAAAAATCTTGAATAATTTTTTTTGCCTTTTCATCATAGTTTACAAATTGTAATGATACTGGACAGTTTGCACTACCATCTTTCAAAATAGAAGACAAAAGTTCTAAATTAAAATCGTTATCTCTTTTAACACAATAATAAATATTAGAGATTCGAGATTGTCTAATCGCAGAAGCACACATTGGACAAGGTTCTAAAGTAACATAAAGGTCACAACCCGAAAGGCGCCAATTATCTAATTTCTTACAAGCCTTTCTAATTGCACGTATTTCAGCATGCTCCAAGGAACATTTGTTTGTTTCTTTTAAATTATAAGCTTTAGATATAACAACACCATCTTTTACAATAACCGCACCAATAGGAACTTCCCCTTTTAAATAAGCTTTTGTACTCTCCTTATAGCAGACATCCATATATTTCTCATAATACACAAAAATCACCTCAAAAAAAGTGCACATAAGTATTAAATGTTAAGGCTGCTATCTTCCGATTCTGACCTGGTTCCATAAATACCTATTGCACAAATCAATAATACAATAATTTATTATAATTTACAAGAAAAAAAGATTCAGTTAAAAGTAAAAATTTTAACAGCAAATTATTTCCCGGGAAATAATTATAAAAAACAGAATACAATGATTAGTTTTCCACAAGCATATATTAGAGTTTTCCACAGGCACACTATTAATAGAATTTAATGTTTCACGTGAAACATATGAATATTATATTAAAAAGTTTTCCACAATGATTTGCAATGTTATCCACAACCCTGTGAGAACTAGTCCCGCATAACTCATCTAGAAACGATTAAATAAAACCACAATAATTTCAATAGTTCACAATAAAGAAAAAACAATTAATCCTCAATTTTTCCTTATACCATAAATGGTTTCACGTGAAACATAATAATCATAAAACTTTCAATTCTTCAATTATCAATAATTATAAATCAAGGATTACCTATCTTTATATTTTTTTAATTTAAGATAATCTTATAAAACTAAAAGAATTATTTCCCGGGAAATAATTACTTTCCTGAACATTACATTAAGTAGATTAAATAAAAGTTTTCCCTATGTTTCACGTGAAACATAAATACTTTTCGCTATAAAAGGGATTTATATAATCATTCACCCTAAAAAAGATAATAAATTAACACCTCAAAATAGTATCAACAAGAATACCAATTTAAATTCTTAATAAATACAGATTAACATCACAAATTCCTATTCCTATACAAATATTTTATTGTTTAATAAAACCGCTATACAGAAATCTAGAGCCAAAAATATTATTTTTTTTATGAAATATACATTCATTTTCCTCTATATATCGATAAATTACAGTTATTAAAATAGCTAATGTTTCACGTGAAACATATAAAACATGATATTAAAAAGATATACACAATTATTAAATGATATATATATAAAGATAAATACTTTTTCGATACATTATATGATTATAAAAATAATTATTTCCCGGGAAATAATCGCCACTCTTTTCACGACTTATATCCAAAATAAATTAAAATTCTTTTTATGTTTCACGTGAAACATAAAATAATTTCCATTGCAAAAGCAATTTAAAGGCTTTATTTGTCTTAGAAAAGATAATAATTAGATACATTAAAATAGTTTATGGTCAAGCTTAAATTTTCATAAATACTTAAATAATAAAAATGTGAAGTCTTATACAATCCATCAATGTTTCACGTGAAACATATGTGAACTATTCTATCAAAAGTTTTCCACAATGATTTATGATGTTATCCACAGCTTACTATTCCACGGAATACAGTCAAAACCAATTAAACTCAATCAGAATAAGCTTAACATATCACAATAAAGAAAAAGCTATGTCACCTCTTGCCTTTTTCTTATATTAATATACAACGTTTCACGTGAAACACATGTGAACTATTCTATCAAAAGTTTTCCACAATGGTTTATAATGTTATCCACAGGCAACTATTCTACGGAATACAGTCAAAAACAACTAAACTCAATCAGAATAATTTTAACAATTATAATAAAAACTAACTTATTAACCTTTACTTTTTCTTACATTAATATACTATGTTTCACGTGAAACATACAAAATATTCTATCAAAAGTTTTCCACAATGTTTTGTAATGTTATCCACAGCCTACTACTATTCCACGGAATACAGTCAAAAACAATTAAACTCAATCAGAATAATTTTAACAATTATAATAAAAACTAACTATATTAACCTTTACTTTTTCTTACATTAATATACTATGTTTCACGTGAAACATACAAAATATTCTATCAAAAGTTTTCCACAATGTTTTGTAATGTTATCCACAGCCTACTACTATTCCACGGAATACAGTCAAAAACAATTAAACTCAATCAGAATAATTTTAACAATTATAATAAAAACTAACTATATTAACCTTTACTTTTTCTTACATTAATATACTATGTTTCACGTGAAACATACAAAATATTATATTAAAAGTTTTCCACAATGATTTATAATGTTATCCACAGGCTATATCTACAGTATTAAACTAAATTCATAATATAAAAACTACTATAATTAAACCTCTGATAAAAGTTTTCCACAGGCATAATATTGAGTTTTCCACAAGAAAAGAGAATGTTTATTCAACATTCTCTTCAGTTACCTCTTCACTTGTAGGAGAAGAAACAACAGATTCATCAGCCGCATTCTCCATTACATCCTCATCTTCTTTTTCTTTTTCCACAAGAGCAATAGTTGCTACCTTCTGGTCATCTCTCAAATGAATCAATCGAACACCTTGTGTAGCTCTCTTCAATGTAGAAATCTGTGCAGTTTTCATACGCATAATTATTCCACTATCTGTGATAATCATTAAATCCATCTCATCTTCAACATTAATTGCTTTTAAAGAAACAAGCATTCCATTCTTTTCCGTAACATTTAATGCCTTAACACCTTTGCTACCACGTTTTGTTAACCGATACTCATCCACAAGAGTTTTCTTTCCATATCCTTTTTCAGTAACAATCAAAATTTCCTCGTTATCAGAAACAACCTCTGCTCCAACTACTTCAGCATCTCCCAAATCAATACCACGAACTCCAGAAGCAGTTCTACCCATAACACGAACGTCATTCTCATTAAAACGAACCATTCGACCATTACTTGCACCGATAACAAATTCATTCTCACCAGTAGTTTTTCTAACTGAAATTAAATCATCGTCATCACGAAGTGAAATTGCAATCTTTCCGTTATTTCTAATATTATCAAATTCCTCGATTGCTGTTCTCTTAACAACTCCCTTTCGTGTTGCAAACATCAAATATTTATAATTATGCTCAGTTGCATCTAACATGATTACTGAATTAATTCGTTCCTCTTTATCTAAAGGAAGTAAATTAATAATAGGAAGTCCCTTACTCTGCCTGCTATACTCTGGTACCTCATACCCCTTCATTCGATATACTTTACCTTTATTGCTAAAGAATAATATATAATCATGGGTCTTAATATAAAGCATTTTCTCAACAAAATCCTCTTCATTTGTTGACATACCTTTAACCCCAACACCACCACGATTTTGCGTACGATAGGTATCCACAGGCATTCTCTTAATATATCCCTTATTCGTCAAAGTAACAATCGTTTGTTCGATTGGAATCAATGACTCATCTTCAATATATTCAATTGCCGTCATATCAATTGCAGTACGACGATTGTCACCAAACTTATTACGGATTTCTAAAAGCTCCTCTTTAATTACTCCAAGAATCTTTTCTTCACTTGCAAGAATTGCCTTAAGCTCCGCAATTAATACAAGTAATTCCGCAAGTTCATTTTCAATCTTCTCACGTTCTAAACCAGTTAATCTACGAAGTCTCATCTCTAAGATAGCATTTGACTGTGCCTCACTAAGACCAAAGCGACTCATAAGTCCAGACTTCGCTTCCTCATCCGACTTCGAACCACGAATCAACTTAATCACTTCATCAATATGATCAAGCGCAATTTTTAATCCTTCTAATATATGAACTCTTTTCTCAGCATTATCCAAATCGAACTGTGTACGACGGATAATAATCTCTTTTTGAAAGTCAATATATTTAGCAATAATATCACGAAGTCCTAATGTCTTCGGTACTCCTTGATCCAACATCAAGAAAATAATTCCATAAGTCGTCTGAAATGAAGTATGCTTATAAAGCTTATTAAGAACAACCTGAGCATTAGCATCCTTCTTAAGCGTAATCGTAATCTTAATTCCATTTTTCAAGTCTGAATGATAATCCGCAATTCCATCAATTGTCTTGTTATGAACTAGCTCTGCCACCTTATTCTTAAGTTCTAACGTATTAACTCCATAAGGAACTTCATCAATAATAATATATTGCCGCCCGTTCTTTTCCTCAATTGTCGCCTTACTTCGAACAGTAATTGAACCACGACCAGTTTCATATGCTTTACGAATTCCACTATTTCCAAGAATAATCGCACCAGTTGGAAAATCAGGTCCCTTAATATATTGCATCAAACCATCTAAATCAATCTCTGGATTATCAATATAGGCAACACAACCATCAATAACCTCACGTAAATTATGAGGAGGGATATTCGTTGCCATACCAACCGCAATTCCTGTCGTTCCATTAACCAAAATATTAGGAAAACGAGAAGGAAGTACATCAGGCTCCTTCGTTGTTTCATCAAAATTTGGCGAAAAATTAACTGTATTTTTATTAATATTTCGAAGAAGTTCCAAAGAAATTTTCGAAAGACGAGCCTCCGTATAACGCATCGCTGCAGCACCAGAGCCTTCGATATTACCAAAGTTTCCATGACCATCGATTAACATATAACGATAAGAAAAATCCTGTGCCATACGAACCATAGCTTCATAAATCGAAGAATCCCCGTGAGGATGGTAATTTCCCATAACTTCTCCGACAGTTTTTGCACTTTTCCTGTGAGGTTTCTCCGGCGTATAACCAGATTCATACATCGAATATAAAATACGACGATGTACGGGTTTTAATCCATCACGCAAATCGGGAATCGCTCGTGCTGTAATAACACTCATTGAATAATCCAAAAATGACGTCTGTACCTCTTTTACAATATTATTTTGTTCTAACCTATCCATAAGCCCCTCCTACTATACATCCAAATTTGCATAAGTTGCATTTGACTCGATAAAACTTCTACGTGGTTCTACTTCTTCTCCCATTAATTTTGTGAAAATTTCATCTGCCATAATCGCATCATCTACCGTAATTTGTCTTAAAATACGTTTATTAATATCCATGGTGGTTTCATTTAGCTCTTCAGCATCCATTTCTCCTAAACCTTTCATTCGTGCAATATCATATTTTGTACTCGGAGAAAGCGTTGCTAAATACTCATCCCTCTCCTTCTCATCAAGCACGTATTTAATCGTTTTCCCGTGTTTTATGACGAAAAGTGGTGGTTGGGCAGCATAGATATGCCCTGCCTCTACAATCGGTCTAAAAAAGCGGTAAAATAGCGTTAAAAGAAGTACACGAATGTGTGAACCGTCAACATCGGCATCGGTCATAATAATAATCTTATCATAACGTAACTTCGATAAATCAAATTCATCGCCGATTCCTGTTCCAAATGCAGTAATAATCGTTCTTATTTCTTCATTAGAAAGTGCCCGGTCAAGTCTTGCTTTCTCTACATTCAAAATCTTTCCACGAAGCGGTAATATTGCCTGTGTCATACTGTCACGTCCCTTAAGTGCAGAACCACCTGCCGAATCTCCCTCGACTAAGAAAATTTCACTAACCGCTGGATCTTTACTTTTACAGTCAGAAAGTTTTCCATAAAAGTTCGTAACATCTAAATCCCCTTTTCTTCTCGTTAACTCCCTAGCCTTCTTAGCTGCAATTCGAGCACGAGAAGCGGTCATAGACTTTTCCACAATTACTCTTGCCTGATTTGGATTTTCCATCAAAAAACGTTCAAATGCATCAGAAAATAATTTATCCGCAATACTACGAACTTCAGCATTTCCCAGTTTAGTCTTCGTTTGTCCTTCAAACTGAGGATCTGGATGCTTACAAGAAATAATCATCGTAAGACCTTCCTTAACATCATCTCCTGACAATGAATCATCCTTCTCCTTAAGAATTCCGCTACTTGTTGCATACTTATTTAAAACACGAGTAAGGGCACGCTTTACACCATCTTCATGAGTACCCCCCTCCGGAGTATTAATATTATTAACAAAAGAATAAATACAATAATTATAAGTTTCATTATATTGAAGAGCAACTTCTAAAGAAATCTCTTTTTCTTCTCCACGACAATCAATAATCGTTTCTTGAATCGGCTTACGAGTTTCATTGAGCATTTTTACATACTCACTAATTCCCCCCTCGTAATGAAAAGAAACTGCTCGATCATCTTCTCTTTCATCTCGCAAATGAATTTTAAGTCCTCGATTCAAAAATGCAAGTTCACGTAAACGATTGTACAAAGTATCATAATTAAAAACTGTCGTCTCAGTAAATATTTCTGGGTCTGGTTTAAAAGTTACGGTAGTCCCCGTCCTATCTTCTGAGCAAGAATCAATAATTTCTAAATCTCCCGTAGGTCTTCCCCCATTTTCAAATCGTTGAAAATAGACATTTCCTTCTTTATAAACACGAACTTCCAAAAAACTACTAAGTGCATTTACAACACTGGCACCAACACCATGAAGTCCCCCAGAAACTTTATAACCACCACCACCGAATTTTCCTCCAGCATGCAATACGGTATAAATTGTCTCTACTGTACTCTTTCCCGTTTTTGGGTGAATTCCAACAGGAACTCCACGACCATCATCTTTTACAGTAATCGTATTTTCTTTTCCAATAATCACTTCAATATCATCACAATATCCAGCTAAAGCTTCATCAATTGCATTATCGACAATTTCCCAAACCAAATGATGAAGACCACGTTCGCTCGTTGATCCAATATACATTCCTGGACGTTTTCTAACAGCCTCTAATCCTTCCAAAACCTGAATAGACGAAGCATCATATGCTCCCTGTACTTTTTCTTGTTCCTCGTTCATACTATTCACTCCTTTTCCCTTACATGACCTGAAAAAACTTCGAAAACTTTACTATTTTTCAAAATTTTTTTATTTATGTTCTTCAAATCCGTTGTCGTAATTACGACTTGCACATCATGATTAATATAAGAAATTAACTTTCCACGCTTCTTACTATCAATTTCACTAAAAATATCATCTAATAATAAAATCGGTGGTGTCCCTGTAAACTGCAAGAATATGGGTACTTCAGCTAATTTTAAAGCAATCACCGCTAATCTTTGCAGTCCTTGGGAAGCAAAGATTTTGATATTATCTTCTCCTAAGTAAAACGAAAAATCATCTCGATGTGGGCCATAAAAGGTATTTCCATACTGAATTTCTCGTTGACGATTGCGAGAAAACTTCTCAAATAAGCGAGAAGTCACCACCTCTTCATTAAATTCTTCCAAATCAATCGAATTTTCATAACGAAGAGTAAGCCCAGAAACACCCGCGATATTCTTATAAATTTCTCCTAAACTTTGGTTAACTAATGAGATAAACTCCATTCGATAACGATAAATTACAACTGCCCTATCTACAAGTTTCTCTGTTAAAACGTCCAAATAACGATAATCTGATAAATGATTGACAAAAATACTTTTCAAATACTCATTTCGTGTCTTTAAAAGCCGATTATACTCATTTAAAGATTTTGTATATTCACTTTGCATTTGACTAATATCAATATTTAAAAGATTTCTTCTGACTTGTGGACTTCCTTTAACAATCTCTAAGTCGTCCGGAGTAAATAAAATTGCATTTAAATTCATAATATAATCTGAAAATTTTACAATTTCATTCCCATTGACAAATGTCTTTTTAGAAGTTTTAGAGATATCTACACCCAAATCTTTAAGCATTCGATTTACTTTTACTGTGCAACGAATTTTCGCAAGCTCATAGTCTTTTCTGATTAAGTTTGCTTGTTCACCAAATCGATGAGATTTTGTAACAGAAAGAACATAAATAGCTTCTAGTATGTTTGTTTTTCCTTGACCATTATTTCCGGTAAATATATTGATGTTTTCTCCTAGTTTTATCTTGCATTTATCATAATTTCTGTAATTTAAGAGTTCTAATTTTGTTACAATCAAGATTTTCCTATCAAAAACATATCTACATCACCTTTAATACGGGAACAAACATACCCCTACACAATTATATATTATACCATACATAAAAGAAAAAAGGTACCAAAAATCATAATTTTTCTCCTAATTTTTATAACAAAATTCTAAAATTCTCTCCAGCCGATAAGCTTTTAAAAATTGACTTTCAAAAACATAATTACTGATAGGAAAAGAAACTCCATTTTCTTTCGAAAAAAAGACCTTTGTTTGATATTTATTTCCCGTATATTTCAATACATTAGAAAATGAAATCCATGTACAATCTCCCTCTTGAATTTGGGATAAAGGAAAAAACAAAAGAGATTTTCCATCACATATCGTAATAGGCACTTTATACCCTTTTTCCAACCAAAATTTACTTCCCTCAATTCTTCCTTGAAAACTAGACCCATAATAAAGACAACTATCGTTTAAAATATCCCTCCAAGGACAATCAAAAACAAGTTCTTGATTCTTCTCAATCACTTTTGTCTTCTTTCCACAGCCAACAATGGCAAGTGTATCTTCATGAATAATATACATCACACTAAATTCCCCCTTTTTCGATGTAATGCAATCATGATAACACAAAAAAAGACGAAATTTGAAAAAATTCGTCGAAAGGTATGAATTCCCGGGATAAGCGGTAAAAAAATACCATAATTAGTAGATTTTTTACATCTCAACCCAAAAAATGAACATAAAATACTAATAAGTACGAATAGGAAGTACAAGTTGTGTCAAAGTATCATCTTCTACTGCATTTAAGATAATAGGTTTAATTTCTCCTACAAAAGAAATCTCTACTTTATCACTTGGAAAAGATTTTAAAGCTTCCATCATATATTTGGCAACAAAACTTATCTTAATATTTTCGTCGTTACTTTTTTCCACAATCATCTTCTCCTCTACTCTACCAATTTCAATAGAGTTTGAGCGAATCATTAATTTATTTCCATCCGTTTCTAAAGTAACAATATTCTTCTCTTTATCACTAGTTAAAATACTGGCTCTATCGATTACACTATAAAGTTCACTAACTGTCGTAGTCACTTTCATTAAAAACTCATCAGGTAATAAATTCGAAGTATTAGGATAAGTTCCATTAATCAATCTAGATTGAAATAAGATATTATCGTATTCAAACAAAATCTTATTATTAAAGATATGCATTTTTAAACAAGCTTCCTCGTCAGTCATAATTTTAGTGAATTCTACTAAATTTTTACTAGGAATCACTAAGTTATAATTTTCTTCAATTACTGTATCAAGATTAACAATTTTTCTTGCTAAACGATAAGAATCTGTAGAATTACATTCTAAAATATTTCCCATAATTTTAAAGTTAATTCCGGTAAGAACTGGACGAGATTCATCATTACTAGAAGCAAATGAGGTTTGATAAACCACATTTCGTAGAGTTCTACTTGGCATAACCACTGGATTCTTACTAAATTCTAAATGGATATTAGGATATTCACTCTTATTGATTCCATTTAAATTAAATTCACTATTTTCTGTATGAATTAGAATCTTTAAATCGTCAATGACTTCAATATTAATAAATTCATCTGGTAATTTACGAACAATATCTAATACATATTTTCCTTGAATAATAATACTTCCACAAGTATCGATTTCCATTACATCTTGTTTTTCAATAAATGTTTGAATGGTAATATCATTATCACTTGCCGTAAGTGTTAACCCCTTCTCTTCTAAATCAAATTTAATTCCTGCAAGTACAGGGACTAAGTTTTTTGTCGAAATGGCTTTAGATACTTTGTTTAGTCCATCTAATAATACATCTTTCTTAATTCTTAATTTCATCATTCATTCCTTCTTTCTTTCTTTATATTAATTATTATTATTTTAATAGTTTTTATTATTATTATCTGTGGAAACTGTGGAAAACTATTGTTTTTCCTTATTTTATATGGTCTGTAGCTAATCTATGACCTGTGGATATCCTGTGGAAAACTCAAGAGTTATCAACAACCCCCGATATTGTTCTTGATTTTTTCAACAATATTGGCAAGTTCTTTATTTGATTTTAACTCTTCTTCGATTTTTGCGCAAGAGTGCATTACTGTAGAATGGTCTTTTCCTCCAAATTCTGCACCAATTTTTGGAAATGACTCTCCAGTGATAATTCTGCACATATACATTGCTACTTGTCTTGGGAAAGTAAGATTGGCACTTCTTTTTTTACTTTTTAAATCTTCTACGGTGACTTGAAAGAATTCTGCAACAACCTTTTGCACTTTTAATAAATTGTCTTTTTCACTAATTCCAGAGTGAACATAATCTTTTAAGGCTTCTATGGCAATATCTAGAGTAATCTCACTTCCGCCCATAATCGCCGAATAAGCGAGAAGTCGAGTAATGGATCCCTCTAATTGTCTGACATCATTTCCCATATGTGAAGCGATATATTCAATCACATCATCGGGAATATTTTTTTCTACTGCTCCCCCTACTATCTTTTTCTTAAGAATTGCGATTCGAAGTTCAAAGTCAGGAGGAAAAATATCTACAGTTAATCCCCAACAAAACCTTGTTCTAAGACGGTCCTCTAAAAGTTTCAAATCATCTGGAGAACGGTCTGAAGAAATAATAATTTGCTTATTATCGCTATATAAGGTATTAAACGTATGAAAAAATTCTTGTTGTGTTTGTGTAGCTCCTCCTAAAAACTGGATATCATCAATGATTAAGACGTCTACTGTTCGGTACTTTTTTTTGAAATATTCTATATAATTAAAGTTATTTCCAAATTCGTCCTTACGATTGATTCCTAGGAAATCAGAAATAAATTGTTCACTGGTCACATATAATACTTTTTGATTACTGTTAGCCAAAATATAATTTCCAATGGCATGCATTAAATGGGTCTTCCCTAGCCCACTATTTCCATAGATAAATAAGGGATTATACATTCGTCCTGGATTTTCCGCAACAGAAAACGCTGCAGCATGAGCAAATTTATTACTATTTCCAACAATAAAATTTTCGAAGGTATAATGACTCTTCAGATTTGACTCAAATACTTCGTCTGGTGGACTTTCAAACGCCCCACTTTTACTTTCCTTTTCCTCTTCTAATTCATCTTTTAATAGAAAATGAATTTCATAATCCATGCCATCAATCTCTTTTAATGTCTCTTTGATAAAATCCAGATATTTATCGGTAAGATGTCGTTTATGAATCGGCATTGGTACGATAATGGTTGCTTTTCCTTCTTTTAATTCGTATAGTTCAGTATCTTTAAACCAAGTTTCGAAGGATAAAGATGTGATTTCACTTTTAATGAGATTTAAAAAATTAGACCAGACAATTTTCTCATTCATCTTCACCCCTCCTGTAAAATATTTGATTGCCTCTTATTGTAACTGAAAACTGTGGAAAAAAAAAGTACCAAATTTAAAAAAAATTCTATCCACAGGATTATCCACAGAGTTATCCACAACTGAAATCCTTATAGTATATGAGAAAAAGTGAGTTATCCACAATGGATGAAAAATAGATATCCACATTGTGTAAAAACTAATCCACAGGGCTGTGGAAACTGTGGAAAACGTCGAATTTTGTCGAAAAAGAGAAAAAGGGCAAGGAAAAATAAGCAAGCGAAAAACCAAAGAAAAACACCAAAAATTGGACAAATTCACAAGTTTACATTGACAAACACGGAAAAATACGATTATAATAATGTAGATTTCATGTCTGGAGGTGGGAAAAATGAAAAGAACATATCAACCAAATAATCGTAAAATGAAAAAGAAACATGGTTTTTTTGCTAGAATGAAAACAAACATAATTAAAAGAAGAAGAGCAAAAGGACGTAAAAGATTAAGCAAATAAAGCACATCTTTTTAACGGTGCTTTTTTGTTTGAAAAAATAATCTAAAGAAGGGAGTGAACCTTGTTGAAAAAAAAGTATACAGTAAAAGAAAGTAGGGATTTTTCTAGAATTATTCAAAAAGGATTCTATGTAAAAAATCAACACTTTGTGATTTATCAAATGAAAAATGAACTTGGATATACAAGGTTCGGAATTAGTGTTGGAACAAAAGTAGGGAAGGCCCACATCAGAAATCGGTTAAAAAGACAACTTCGTGCAATTATAGATAATCATAATTTTTCCTACTCAAATTCAAAAGATTATATTATAATAGTAAGAAAGAACTGTTTAGAGGCAACTTATCAGGAAATGAAAAATGAATTTGAACAGTTATTTGAAAAAGTTTATAACAAAAAGGAGAATGTTAATGAAAAAAAATAACAAAAAGAAGTTGTTGGTCACTTTACTACTTGTATTATTTCTTACGGCAGGATGTACAAAAACATTAAAAGGAGAAGATAAAAAAGTCGTCACTAACCCAGAAACTGGACAAAGTCTAACAGAAAATATCCTTTGTCAACCAGAAAGTGAAAAGACGATTGAAAAGTATAAAGAAAATGGAGTTGACCTAGATGCTCTTCCAAAATGTGAAGATTTTAAAGTAACGAGTGGGGGATATGAAGGATTATGGACATCGATTTTTGTTAAACCACTAGCATGGGCAATCCTATTCATTAAGAAATATGTAAGTAGTGCAGCAGTTGCTTTGATTCTAACAAGCTTGATTATACGATTAGTTGCATATCCAATTACGAAAAAAACAGCAATGCAATCAGAACTTCTAAAGAAAGCACAACCAGAGTTAGAAAAATTAGAAAAGAAATATAAAGATAAAACAGACCAGGCATCTCTGATGAAAAAAAGCCAAGAAATGACGATGATTTATAAAAAATATAATATCAATCCAGTATCTGGATGTCTCTATGGATTTATTCAATTACCATTATTCATTGCCTTTTTAGAAGCAATTAACCGAGTACCTGCCTTATTTGAAGAAACATTTTTGAATTTACAATTAGGAACAACTCCATGGATTGGAATGTTCACCAACCATAATTTTCTCTATATTATTTTAATCATTCTCGTAGGACTGACCACTTATTACTCTTTCAGTCTGAATAAAACAACGGCAACAACAGAAAATGACCCAATGAAGAGTATGACTACTACGATGACCGTAATGATTATTGTAATGTCATTCTTTATGCCAACCGCACTATGTATTTACTGGTTTACTACCAATATGTTTACCGTAGTGCAGAACTTAATTGTCAAAAAGCAGAAAGAAAAAGAGGTATAAACGATGAAGACGTATGAATTTAGCGGAAAAACTTATGAAGAGGCAGTACAAAATGCAAAGATTGGCTTACAAGAATTAGAAGAAAATCTAATTATCGAAACGAAAGAAGAAAAGGGCGGACTATTTTCTAAAAAAGTGACGATTCTTGTAAAAAGAAAAGATGAATTAACCGATTTTATCAAAGAATATATCCTAGAATTGACGAGAAACATCGGTTTTAATCCCAATTTAGAAATTAAAAAGAGAGAAGAGGCAATTGCCGTTACAATTTATGCAGATAACAATGCACTTCTTATTGGAAAAGGCGGAAAAAATATGGATGCCTTAACTACAATTGTAAGACAAGCTGTATTAAATGAAACGGGAGAATACTATAAAATCTCTATTGATGTAAATGATTATAAAATGAAAAAACAAGAACATTTAATCAGTCTTGCCAAAAAAATTGCTAGAGAAGTAGGAAAAAGCAAAATCGAAGCAAAACTAGACCCGATGAATTCTTATGAAAGAAGACTGATTCATAATGAACTATCAAAAAGTAAATATGTGACAACGGAAAGTGTAGGGGAAGAACCTAATCGTTGTATTGTGATTAAACCAAAAGAAACAAAAGAGTAAAATTAAGAGAAAAGAGGAAGAAAAAATCTAGCTTTTCTCTTTTTTTCTAGACTCAATTATGGTATAATAACGTCGTTATAGGAGGGGTGAAGTGATGAAAGATACCATTACCGCAATTTCTACTGCACTAGGAGTAGGAGCAATATCCATCATTCGAGTAAGTGGAAGAGAAGCCATTACTCTCGTGAATCAAATTTTTAAAGGAAAAGATTTAACCAAAGTAGAAAGTCATACGATTCATTATGGTCATATTGTCGATAGAGATGAAACCATTGATGAAGTTTTAGTAACTATCATGAAATCCCCCAAAACATTTACTATGGAAGATGTCGTAGAAATCAATTGTCATGGAGGAATTGCACCCACAAAAAAGATTTTAGAATTACTTCTTCTTTCTGGATGTCGTCTAGCAGAACCAGGAGAATTTACAAAACGGGCATTTTTAAATGGAAGAATCGATTTAGTAAAAGCAGAATCGATTATGAATGTCATCTCTTCGGAAAATGAAAATGCTAGACGCGTTGCCATGAAAGGACTAGAAGGATATCTAAGCAATAAAATTCAACAATTAAGACAAAAGATGTTGACCTTATTAGCGAGTATCGAAGTCAATATCGATTATCCAGAATATGAAGATATCGAAGTAATGACCAATGAAAAAATTCTACCTGAATTAAAAAATATCGGAATAGAATTAGAAAACTTAGTGAAGTCATCAGAAGATGGACAAATCTTAACCTCTGCCATCAAAACAGCAATTGTTGGACGACCTAATGTAGGAAAGAGTAGTATCTTAAACAGATTACTTCGAGAAGAAAGAGCGATTGTTACCGATATTGAAGGAACAACGAGAGATACGGTCGAAGGAAAAATGAATCTTGGTGGGGTAACATTAGAAATTATTGATACTGCAGGGATTAGAAATACAACAGATATCGTAGAAAAAATTGGTGTAGAAAAGGCAAAGAAGGAAATTGAAGAAGCATCCTTAGTCATTGTTGTACTAAATTATCATGAACAGTTAACGAAAGAAGACCGGGAGATTTTAGAAAAATCTAAGAATAAGGTGCGAATTATCGTATTGAATAAAACCGATTTAGAAAGAAAAATAGAAATAGAACAGCTTCCAAAAGAAGAGTTAGTGTATACGAATGCAACCGCAATAGCAGGGGTTGAAAATTTAGAGTTAGCCATCCAAAATAAATTAAATTTAGGAGAGATAGAAAAAGGAGACTATACTTATCTTTCTGGAACAAGGCAAATATCGTTAGCAAAAGAAGCTTTATCCATATTAAATGAAGTGATATCTTCTTGCCAAGAGGGAATTCCTGTAGATATGCTAGAATTAGATATTCACGCATCTTGGGAAAAGTTAGGAGAAATTATTGGAGAAAGTTATCGTGAAGAGTTAATTGACCAACTATTCAGTCAGTTCTGTTTAGGAAAATAAAGGAAGTGAATCAGATGAAATATGACGTTATCGTAGTCGGAGGAGGACATGCAGGGTGTGAGGCGTGCCTTGCCACAAGTAGATTAGGAAATCAAACCTTATTAATAACAGGAAATATAGAAAATATTGCCGATATGCCATGTAATCCCTCAATTGGTGGACCAGCCAAAGGAATTATTGTAAGAGAAATTGATGCCTTAGGTGGAGAAATGGCAAAAAATACAGATAAAAGTCTTCTTCAATTAAAGATGCTAAATACCAAAAAAGGACCTGCGGTAAGAGCTCTTCGTGCACAAGCAGATAAAATTACTTATCCACAAGAAATGAGAAGAACACTAGAAAAGCAAAAGAACCTAGAAATTAAAGAGGCTATGGTAGAAGACCTAATCATCAAAGATAAAAAAGTTATGGGCGTAATTCTAGCAAATGGTGAAAAAATTGAAGCAAAAACCGTAATTTTAACGACAGGGACTTATCTTAGGGCAGTCATATTAAGAGGAAGTAAAAAAACAAGTTGTGGTCCACATGGAGAGGAACCTTCAAAATTTTTAAGTGGAAAATTAAAAGAATACGGATTCCGAATTGTCCGTTTGAAAACAGGAACACCTCCTAGAATTGAAAAAGAAACCATTGATTTTACCAAAGCATCTCTAGAACCAGGAGATAATATCCTTAGAACCTTTTCATTAGATACAACACCTTCCTACAAAATAGAAGAACAAGTACCATGTCACTTAGTTTATACAACAGAAGAAACAAAAAAAATCATTGAAGAAAATCTAGAACAGTCTAGTATGTATGGAGGTTATGTCGAAGGCGTTGGTCCTAGATATTGTCCATCTATTGAAGATAAAATCGTTCGGTTTTCTGAAAAAGAAAAACATCAATTATTCTTAGAGCCAGAAAGTAGATACTATAATGATATCTATATTCAAGGCTTTTCTACAAGTATGCCAGAAGAAATCCAAGAAAAAATGGTACATTCCCTTCCTGGACTTTCACAGGCGAAAATTAATAAATATGCTTATGCTATTGAGTATGACGCTATCGACCCATTAGATTTAAAACAATCTTTAGAGACAAAAATTATTGAGAATTTATTTACCGCCGGACAAATTAATGGAACTAGTGGATACGAAGAAGCAGCAGGGCAGGGATTAATCGCGGGAATCAATGCCTCATTAAAATTACAAGGAAGAAACCCATTGATTTTAAAAAGAAATGAAGCTTATATTGGTGTATTAATTGATGATTTAGTGACAAAAGGAACAAAAGAACCATACAGAATGCTAACTTCTCGGGCAGAATACCGACTTTTATTAAGACATGATAATGCCGATTTACGACTTAGAAAATACGGCTATGAAGTAGGGTTAATTTCTGAAGACTGTTATCAACAATTTTTAGAAAAGGAATATAGAATAAAGAAAGTAAAAGAACAACTCCTAGAAACGAAAATTACACCGACAAAGAACATCAATGAACAACTAATCAGTCTAAATACCGCAATATTACAGGATGGAATTAGTTTATACGACCTTCTAAAACGACCTGAAATTACGATAGAAAAACTGAAAACGTTTATTTCTTTACCTGATGAAGCAAACATACTAGAACAAGTCGAAATTGAAATTAAATACGAAGGATACATCAAAAAAGCAAATAAAGAAGCAGAACGCATGTTACATTTAGAAAATATGAAAATTCCAGAGGAGCTAAACTATGATGAAGTAAAAAATTTAGCCAGTGAAGCTTTACAAAAATTAAAAGAGATAAAACCTACCTCACTTGGACAAGCATCACGAATTAGTGGAGTAAATCCTGCCGATATTTCTATTTTGATGATTTATTTAAAAAAGGAAAAAATGTTATGACAAAAGAAGAATTAAGTATTGAACTAGAAAAATTAGGGATTATTTTAACAGAAGAACAAAGTCGACAATTAGAGAAATTTTATCAAATATTAATCGAAGAAAATGAAAAAATAAATTTAACGAGAATTACGGAAAAACACGAAGTATATTTAAAACATTTTTATGATAGTTTAACCCTGATAAAACTGATTGATTTTTCTCAAGTAGAAACCGTTTTAGATGTAGGAAGTGGAGCAGGATTTCCAGGAATCGTATTAAAAATAGTTTTTCCTCATCTAAAAATCACTTTATTAGATGCACTAAAGAAAAGGGTGAACTATCTCAATAAAACCATCGATTTATTGAATTTAAAAAATATTGTGGCAATTCACGAAAGAAGCGAAGTCTATGCCCATAAAAATAAAGAATCTTTTGATATCGTAACAGCAAGAGCAGTTGCTAATTTGAAGGTTTTATCTGAATTAACCATTCCCCTTGTAAAATTAGGAGGTTATTTTCTTGCGATGAAGGGTAACATAGAAGAAGAAGTAAAAGAGGCAGAAGAGCAGATAGAAATTCTAGGAGGAAAAATAGTACAAATCGATGAGTTTGCCTTACCAAAAGAAGGGGGAAATCGGACCTTAATAAAAATAGAGAAAATGAAAACTACACCAAATCAATATCCAAGAACGATGGATAAAATTAAGAAGGCAAAGAAAAAGTAATCACAAGAATAAATTCTAGAAAAGATAGAAAAATAAATTAAGGAAAAATGCTTGAATTAAAATAGAAGTTCCCGTGTAACATAAAAAGATGAAAATTTTAGG
>CAJUNG010000009.1 GCA_910587725.1 uncultured Bacilli bacterium | reverse complement strand
CTATTTTATAACGGTTTACGAAGATTTGCTATTTAAAAAGTGATAAACTCCCGTGACAAGCATACAAATCACCATAAATAGTATAACATAATCTTCAACGATTTCGAAAATTTTAACTGTAAGTCTTGCATTACCTATACTCTTCCTGTATAATGAAAATAAATAAAAATAGATAAACTTCTACAAAATTAGATAAACCAAAATGCTAAATTAATAGGGTAGGGGGGGTCTCAGAAAAGAGGGAAGAGGATGAAACAAAAACGAAAAGTTGCCATAATATGTAGTATTGGTGCCATAATTGCTATAGTTTTTGGTATCAGTTACGCACTTTTTAGCGAAATATTATTAGGGGAAAAACACTATGTACTAGAAAATAACGGCCTAAAAATATATTTAGATGAAAGCAAACACGAAGAAAATATCCATATTGAAAATATGTTTCCTACCTTAGACAAAGATGGAATGAAAAATACCGCTTACCAATTTTCCTTAGTGAATGAAAGTCCAGTAGATTTAGAATACACAATTTATCTAAAAGAAGAGCAAATCGAAAATAAAACACCATCTAATTTCATTCGCTATCATTATACAAGAGATAGAGATGATATAAAAATTACTAGAACCATAACCGAAAACATAAAAAATGAAAGCTACTATTTAGAAAGTGGAATCATTGCCTCTAATACAAGCTATCATTATACACTTCGAATATGGTTAGATTATAATGCAGATAACAGTGCAATGAATACAAGCTATTCCGTTCATCTAGAAATCGATGCAACACAGACAAGCGGTGTATACAAAGAAGCGATACTCCAAGGAACTGACCCAGTATTAACAGAAAATTTAATTCCCGTAATTATTGAAGATAGTGGAGTAGTAAGAAAAGCAGATATTAATGAAAAATGGTACTCTTATGAAGAAAAAATTTGGGCGAATGCCGTAGTATTAACCGATAAAACGATTACCTATAAAGAAAATGAGCAAATTCCCGAAGAAAATATCGAAAGTTATTTTGTCTGGATACCGAGATACAAATATAAAATATTTAATGATACCATTTACTCTGGACTAACTACCATTGAAAATCGAGTTCAAGAAATTGAAATTGCTTTCGAAAATAAAGAAATGCAACCATCCGATGGAACAAAAAAAGATAGTTGGCTAACACATCCAGCATTTACTACTTTTGATTCTAATGGTTTTTGGATTGGTAAATTCGAAAGTGGTTATAAAGGGGCAACAACTTCATCCTCATCAGAAATAAATTCTAACGATAGTACAAAATTAATCATTAAACCAAACGCCTATAGTTGGAGAAATATTTCTGTTGGTAATGCCTTTAAAGTAAGCTATGATTATCTAAGAGAAGAAGATTCACATATGGCAAAAAATAGCGAATGGGGCGCTGTTGCCTACCTACAACACTCAAAATATGGAAGTATGACAAGTGTAAGAAATAATAATAATAGTTCCTTGAAAACAGGATATGCGAGTGTAGAAGAACCAACTATAGGATTTAGTGCAACAAGTGTAGCACAAAATTTATTTGGAGCAGAATCTAGCATAACTTTACCATATCATACAGAAACAGGATATTTAGCAAGTACGACAGGAAACATTTCAGGAATCTATGATATGTCAGGTGGTTCTTGGGAACATGTGGCAGGATACAATACAAAAGCAACTACAACTAGTGATAAAAGTAACATTACGAATGTGTACAAAGACTTTTTCACTAACGATGTATGGAAAGTCTATTATGACCGTTATTCCAACGATAGTGGTGAAATAGTAAAATATGAAATAGGGTTATTAGGGGATGCAACACGAGAAATGGGACCATTTGGAGGAGTAAAAGATACGGATACTGTAGTAAGAAATAGAACAAGTTGGTACGGAGACTTGGCACACTCTGTTTCTAATACACACCCTTGGTTTGAACGAGGTGGTTCGTATAATAATGGTAGCGCTGCAGGTGTTTTTGCCTTTAGTCGAGAAGAGGGACAAGCACATCAAAACATTACTTTCCGCGTTGTGTTAACTCCACAATAATCCAAATAACAAAAAAACAAACTTGCCACTAATAATAAATCTAATCACGAACAAAATAAATTAATTTTTTCCTTTAATTAATAAGTAACAGCGAGGTAATTTATATGAAAAAAAAGAGAATTTCCCTTTTTATCGGCATAACAATTTGTATAATATCAATTACATTATCCTTTTCCTACGCTTGGTTTAAAAAAGTACTCGATACAAAGACATCGGTCAATATTGCTGTAAGTACAATTACCTATAATCTAACGGGAGAACAAATAAAAAATAATCAATTGGTAATCCCTGAAAATGATGACATTCTAATTTCTCTCGATATAAAAAATAATCATCCAATCGATACAAAATATAGGATTTACTACAATTTCATCACAGAATTAGAAGAAGAGGAGAAAAATAACTTTGAAGTTTTAAACTATAGTGATTCAACCAAGTTTGCTCAGGATACCATCAATAAAAATAGTACAAATACAATTAAATTAGTGATTTCTAATCAATTACATAAAGACATTACCATTGAATTTGTTGTCATTGGTGGATTAATTGCCAATCCATTAGAAACGGATAAAGGAATCAGTATTACCAAAAACACGGCAGATACAACTAAACTAAAGATTAAACAAATCGTTGATGCAAGTGAAAATTACTTTAAAAAAAGTGGGATGAGTACAAGTACAACTTTAAGTTTGCCAAAAGATAACGATAAAATTTCTCTTCCAAATAATGAACTTTCTGGAACAGTATATATCAAAAATGACGGAAGAGCTGCTTTCCAAGGTGTTAACGAAGAATTCTGTATGTTCAAAAGATTTGATTTTGAAAACGCCGAAATCGTAAACAACAATAATGATATCTGCACAAAACCACTCTATAAAAATCTTGTGGAAAACGGCTATGGAGAATATGAGAGCAATGTTCATTTTCCAACATTCGTCTATGATGAAACAACTAAAGATTTTTATCATACGATGAAAAGTAGCGAAGAATGGAGTACTTTCAGTAAATATATCAAAGTAGATACCACAAAAAAATACAACCACAAAATCGATATGTATGCAAACGAAAATAATTCTCTTTTTTATGTTGGTTTTAGATCATATGATATCGATTATAAAGAAATTTCAGATAAAAGAGTTATGTATATAGAAAATACATTAACTACTCTAGCACAGGATTTAAACGATGGAGATACAGTGGTTTATCTTACCGATACATCCAATTGGTTAGTCCCATCCGAGGCTTATCAAAAAGGATTTATCTTTTGGAATTATCAAGATTCTACAGGGTATCTTTATCCTCCAGAAACTTACTCTCAAAATATATTCTTAGAAAAATTCGAAGATAGCGGAGTAGACAAAGTAACTCATCAAATCACATTAAAAAAGCCATGGAATTTCGGAACATTTCCTGCGGGAACTAAACTTTCACAAATTAATTCTGGAGCAAGTTACAATTATAGCTTACTTGCATATAAACCCTTAAAAAACACTTATACGACTTATTCTGCTACAATAGAAGGGATAACCTATAATAACAAAAATCCAAGAGCTTTTCGCCCTGCTACGAAATATATCTCACCTTTCTTAATATTAAATAGTGATAATTTAGCCTCTGCAGAAAACAAACTAGTATATTTTAAAAATCTTATTTTTGAAGAAATAGAATCCGAATAATAAAACCAAATAGAACTCTAGAAAATAATATCAAGAAAACTTGGTATTTTTCTTTTTCCTTTTTTCTGCTATAATTAACCTAAACAAAACAAAGACAAGGGGCGCTAAAAAATGACAGAGGAAATCAAAAAACATATAAAAAATAAGCTAAGTCTTGTTCCGACCAAACCAGGTAGCTATCAAATGAAAAATAAAGATGACATAATTATCTATGTGGGAAAAGCCAAAAACTTAAAAAATCGATTAAAAAGCTATTTTACTGGACGTGTTAGCGGAAAAACAGAAATGTTGGTGAACGATATCGTCGATTTTGATTACATCGTCACTTCTAGTGAATTAGAAAGTTTAATCCTAGAAATTACATTAATCAAAAAATATGACCCGAAATACAATATCCTACTAAAAGACGATAAAAGCTATCCTTATATTGAACTAACAAACGAAAAATATCCTCGATTAAAAATCGTTCGCAACATCAAACGAAAGAAAAACAAATCTCGTATCTTTGGACCTTACCCTAACGTTACCGCTGCAAGAAAAACAGTAAATATGTTAAATCGGCTATATCCGCTAAGAAAATGTGAAACGTTAAAAAAAGATTTATGTCTCTATTACCACTTGGGAGAATGCCTTGGCTTTTGTGAAAAACAAGTAGAAGAAGATAAAATCCAAACAATGACGGCAGAAATCATTTCTTTTCTAAAAGGAAATAGCGAAAAAGTAACAAAAAAACTTAAAGAAGACTTAGAAAAAGCAAGTGAAGCTTTAAACTTTGAAAAAGCAATCGAATTAAAACAAATGTTAGAAGATATCGAAATTACATTAAGACGACAAAAAATTGATTTAAACAAAAATTATAATTTTGACCTATTCAACTATTATCAACAAGATAATTATCTATCCATCGAAGTATTCTTTATCAGAGAAGGCCTACTATTTGGAAAACACTCGGAAATTGTTACCTCTTTAGATGATGCAAAAGAAGAATTAGAAGAATACATCATTAAGTTTTATGAAAAAAACTTACTTCCCAAAGAATTAGTCGTTGCTAGTGAACTAGAAAATTCGATATTAGAAGAATATTTGCAAATCAAAGTTTCTACTTACCAAAAAGGAAGTATCAAAAAATTAATTGATTTAGCTAGAGAAAATGCCCGAATCGCCTTAGAGGAAAAACAAGAAAATTTAAATCGAGACGAAAAAATAAGAATGGATGCCTTAAATGAACTAAAAAATCTTTTACAACTAGATAGTGTTTCACGAATAGAATCATTTGATAATTCTCATCTTTTTGGTACCTTTTACGTTGGAGGAATGGTCGTTTTTGATGACTTTTTACCCAATAAAAACGAATATCGAAAATTCAAAATCTCCGTCGAAGTAAAAGATGATTTATCCGCCATGAAAGAAGTACTTTATCGAAGATATTTTCGCATACTCATGGATAACTTGCAAAAACCAGACTTAATTATCATGGATGGAGGAGAACTACAGGTAATGGCCGCAAAAGAAATTTTAGAAAGCCTACATTTAACAATTCCCATTGTCGGATTAAAAAAAGATGACCATCATAGAACAAGTATATTACTAAATGAAGATTTAGAAGAAATGCAAATTCAAAAAGACTCTAACTTGTTTTTATTTCTTTCTAAAATTCAAGAAGAAGTACACCGTTTCGCCATCAGTTATCACCGAGAAATTCGAAGTAAAGGTAGTCTTTCTTCCGTTCTTGATATGTGTGAGGGAATTGGTCCAGTAAGAAAAAAAGCACTCCTTAAAAAATTTGGTTCATTGAAAAAGATAAAAGAAGCACCAAGGGAAGAACTAACAGAAATTTTAAGTGAAGCTGTAGCAGACAACTTAATCGCCTTTTTAAAAGGAATGGAAGAAAAAGAAAATTCAGAAAAGTAACAAAGAATAAAGTTAAGTAGTCATTCACACAAATTAACGTTTGCACTCTTTAAATATTCATGATATACTAAATTCTATTCGAGAAAAGAGTGGGTATATCTATGATGAAAACAATGACGATAACAACTTACAGAAAATTACCGAAAGTTTACGATGAAAGTCATACGATTTCCTTTCGTCTAATGCCAAATGGGGATATTCTAAAGAAAACGGCAGAAATTTGTGAAAAGCAAATTATCGCTTTATCAAAAAAGAAAATAGAAAAAGCATGTTTTCCCAAAGAAATCTATCGAATCGTTCACCCCTTAAAAGAAGACCTTCTAAGAAAACAAGTAGGTATTGCTTATACACAAGATTATCATCCAAAAATGAAAGAGCTTCCTTATCTTTCTACCATTGAAAAAAACTATTCAGATAGAGAAATTTTAGAATTTTTCTTATCTTTACTAAAAACATTAAAAGAAATTCATCAAAATCAAGTCATTTCTGGTGATATTACCTATTCGAATATCATCATGGGTCAGGATTTAGATTACCGCTTTATCGACTTTGAATTTGCTTTTGTCAACTCACTTCCTGGACTTATCAAAGACTGTAGAGACGATATTCCTTTTCCTTCTGATTGGAACAAAGAAGCCTTGTTTTACCATTATTCAGAAAAAGAAGCATTTCGCTACTTAGACAAAGCAAATCTCATCAATATGATGTGTCATTTCTTAAAATCTGGTACGATTCCTGAAAAACGAATATATTCAAGTTTTAATGATTTTGACACCTTAGAACTTCCCAGTGCCATTAATGCCGAATTTGAAAAAATACTAATGATGAAAGGCGTCATAAATAGGGAAGACTACCCAATAGAGGAAGTCGAAACCTTAATTCAAAAAGGACACAAATTACCCTATCGAAAGAGGAAAAAGTAAGATTTCTTCTTTTTTTATCGTTAAAGTTTTGCTATAATAAACTTAGAAGTTTAGGTGAAGTTTATGAGTAAAATTAAAATTATGGGGGAAGTACTTGCTAATCAAATCGCTGCAGGAGAAGTCATCGAAAAATGCATGAACGTTGTAAAAGAACTAGTAGAAAATGCCATTGATGCCCAAAGTACAGAAATCAAAATCGAATTAGAAGATGCGGGAGTAAAAAAGATTTGTGTTACCGATAATGGCGTAGGAATGGATAAAAATGATGCCTCACTTGCTTTTTCAAGACATGCAACAAGCAAACTTTTAAAAGAAGAAGACTTATTTCAAATTCATTCTTTGGGTTTTCGTGGTGAAGCTTTACCATCCATTGCCTCAGTTTCAAAAACAGAGTTAAAAACAGCAACAGAAAAAGAAGGATGGTACGTTTTAGTAGAAGCAGGAGAAATTAAAGAAATCAGTCCTTCTGATTTAAGAAGAGGAACTAAAGTTACGGTGAAAAATCTTTTTTATAACACCCCTGTACGCTTAAAGTATCTCAAAAACTTATATACGGAACTAGCAAACACTGTAGATTATGTAAATAAAATGGCGCTATCTTACCCTAATATTCGTTTCACTTTAATTAATAATGATAAGACTTTATTACAAACCGATGGAACAGATAATCTCTTAAAAGTAATTCATAATATCTATGGTCTTGGTGTTACCAAAAAGATGATTCCAATCGAAGGAGAAAATGATGATTATCACATTTCAGGCTATATTTCCTATCCGGAAATTGTAAAAAGTACAAGAAACTCGCTAACCACCTTTGTAAATGGAAGAATTATTAAAAATAATGAACTCAACAAAACCATTATCGATACTTACCATACATATATCGCAAGCGACAAATACCCAATCGTCATTCTAAACATTGAAGTAGACCCCACATTAATTGATATCAATATTCATCCAACCAAAATGGATATCAAATTTTCAAAAATGGAGTCCCTAAAAAATTTAGTAATCGAACAAATCAAAAGCAAATTAACAAAACTAACACTTATTCCAGAAATCAAAAGAGAAGAAGTGCTAACGAAAGAAGAAGAAACAATATTAATTAACAATTATATCAAAAATCAAGAAGTAGAAAAGAAACCTCAACAAGAAGTGCTTAAAAATGAACAAATTCAACAATTAGACCTAGAATATGAAGTCAGAGAAGAAGAGACACCTTACGCAAAAGAAAAGTTAGAACAAACGATAGAAGAAAAAGAAGCACGAATTAAAAAAATGTTTCCTGTAGGGTTAGTGCATGGAACTTATATTATCGCCGAAAACGAAGACGGAATGTATATGATTGACCAACATGCTGCAAACGAAAGAATTAACTACGAAAGATATTTAATCGCTTTAGGAACTCATGATAGAAGTGCAATGGATATGCTTTTTCCTTTAACTATCGAACTACCTGCCAACGAATTTATCATACTAAAAGAACATTTTGATATTCTAGACAATCTAGGATTCATCTATGAAGAATTTGGACTCAATACATTAATAATCAGAAGTATTCCTGTCTGGATTCCGGAAAACAAAAAAGAAGAAGCCGTACGGAAAATCATAGATATCATTACTTCAACAGAGGACTTTTCCTCAATCAAATTCAGTGAAAAAATCGCGATTACTTTAGCTTGCAAAATGAGTATTAAAGCCAATGACCACATTGAGTTAGAAACAATGGAACTTCTACTTGAACGTCTAAGAAAATGCGATAATCCCTTCACTTGTCCTCATGGTCGTCCAACCATTATTACTTATAGCAAATACGAACTTGAAAAGATGTTCAAAAGGGCAGCAGAATAGAAACAAAAAAACAGTAGAATTTAAAAAAAGGAGATAACATGATTTATGTAATTACTGGACCGACGGGAAGCGGAAAAACAAAATTAAGCATTGCTCTTGCCAAAAAATTAAATGCCGAAATTATCAATGCAGACGCTATGCAAATCTATAAAGGCTTAGATATTGCAACAGCAAAAATCAAAGAAGAAGAAAAAGAGGGAATCAAGCATCATTTACTAGATATCAGAGAAAAAGAAGAAGATTATAGCGTCTATGATTATCAAAAAGACGCAAGAAAATGTATTGAAGAAATCACCGCTCGGGGGAAAAACATTATTTTAGTTGGAGGAACTGGACTTTATATCAAAGCAACCCTTTATGACTACCAATTCCAAAAAGAAGAAAAACCACTAAACCTAACCCATATGAGTGATGAAGAACTTTATCAAAAAGCACTTTCTATCGATAACAATTTAACCATACACAAAAATAACCGAAGGCGACTAGAACGGTTTTTAACCAATGTAGAAAACAATAGTCTATCAAAAAATAAAGACCAATGCCTTTATCCTTTCCTTGCTCTAGGGCTTACAACATCTAGAGAAATTCTCTACGAGAAGATTGATAAACGAGTAGATATCATGGTAGAAGAAGGTCTACTTGAAGAAGCGAAAGCAATATATGATAGCAAAATTCGTTCTAAAGCCATTACGACCGCCATCGGATATAAAGAATTATTTCCCTATTTTGAAGGAGAAATTTCCTTAGAAGAGGCATTAAATACCATAAAGAAAAACTCTAGACATTATGCCAAACGGCAATACACATTTTTTAATCATCAACTCCCAATTACCTGGATTGAAACAAACTATGACGATTTCGAAAAAACAATTCATCAAGCATTAACCATCGTCAAAAATCAGGAATAATCAAAAAAACCTTGCGTATATTGTACTAAAAGGAGAGATGAATTGAATGAATAAACAAAGTATGTGGTTTTTAACCCTGTTCAGCTTAATTTTAGTACTAAGTGTTTACTATATCACTATGCCAAATGAGCTATTACTAGCCAACAACTCAAACTACAACAAAACTGAACCCGTAATTAATGAGCAAGAAGAAGACGAGGTTAAAGTTACTATCGAGGAAAGTGAAGAAGTCGTAGCACTAAGAACAACCCATACAGAAGAAGTGTTAAAAGAAATTAGTTCCTTACAAGAGATGATGATACAAGAAGACAAAACAGCAGAAGAAAAAAATGATGCCTATGAAAAAATAAGATTATTAACATCTCTTCAAGGTCAAGAAGAAAAACTAGAAGAAAAACTAAAAAACACCTATAAAGTCGATGCTTTTGTTCAAATCGATGGTTCGACAATCAAAGTAGTTATTGCCAAAAGAGAACATGATGTAAATCTTGCAAATGATATCATGAAAACCGTACAAGAAGAATTTACCACGAAAATGTATATCACAGTGAAATTTGCTTTAGATTAAAAAATAAAACCCCATTTAGACAAATTCACTAACCCTTTATTTTTCCCTCACATACACTATAAATAGTTAAGTAGGAGAAAATAAAGGAAGTGATCATGTTGAAAAGGAAAATCTTAACACCTAGGGAAAAGGAAGTATTTGATTTATTAGTCAATGCAAAAACAACCAAAGAAATTGCAAAAAAACTAAAAATTAGTGAAAAGACTGTCCGTAACCACATTTCAAATGTAATTCAAAAACTAGGCGTAAAGGGGCGCAGTAGTGCCATCGTCGAGTTATTAAAATCAAGAGAAATATCACTTTAAACCGTACTAATCTGTACGGTTTTTTCATACCATAATAATAGGAGGGAAAAATATGTTAAAAAGAAAGGCATTAAGAAAAATATTCATCACCACATTTTCGATTTTTACCTTACTCGTGATTTACTTGATACCAACAAAAATTAACAATCAATACTTAAATAGTGATATCGAAGTCGAATATACATCAAATACGACCAATGGAGAAATCTACTTACTAGGAGACAACAACTATCTAGTGAAAACAAAAATTTTTCTAGAAAGCACCAAATTAGAAGACCAAATTAAAGAAATCTTATCTTATCTGATGAAAGATTCCAATAAAAAATTACCTACCGGATTAAATAGTATTTTACCAAGCGGAGTAACCGTTAAAAATGTTACTGTAGATAGAGGTCTGGCTGTAGTTAATTTTTCCAAAGAACTATTAGAAGTCGATGAAAAAGTAGAAGAGAGAATGATTGAAGGGATTATCTATTCAATTACTGCATTACCATCCATTGAAAAAGTAAGCATTCAAGTAGAAGGAGAAAGTTTAACCTCTTTACCTAAAACCAAAAAAACATTAGAAAAAGAACTGACTAGAGATTTTGGAATTAATAAAGTTTACGACATTACCAATCGTAACGGAATTCAGAAAGTAACGGTTTATTACCTAAGTAAAATTGCAAATAATAACTATTATGTTCCCGTAACAAAATACCTAAACGACGACCGCGAAAAAATCAAAATCATCATCGATAACTTAGCAAGCAGTTATATTTATGAACCCAATTTAATGAGCTATTTGTCTAGTCAAACCACAATCTTAGACTTTAACCAAGAAGACAATATCTTTTTCCTTGACTTAAATCAAGCAGTACTAGGAAAAGATAATATTTTAGAAGAAGTAGAATACACTTTAGGTTACTCGATATTTGAAAATTACGATGTCGATAAAATCATGTTAAAAGTCGAAGGAAACGTAATTAAAGAAATCACGAAGTAGAAAAAACTACTTCTTTTGTTTTGATGAATTTATCATTATTTTGTCGACTTTTCCTTTATCTTATGATAAAATGATTCCTAGGTGAAAAGAAATGAAAAAAAGAAGTGAACTTAGAGAAATTATTATGAAAGTCATTTATCAAATCCTAATTTTAAGAGAAAGTCATTTAGAGATAGATATTCCTTATTTAATTAAAGAACAATTAGAAATTGAAAACGAATTCGTTACCACTTCAATCCATGAAATCTTAAAGCGTGAAGAGGCCTATAAAAAACTAGCGAATCAATATTTAAAAGATTGGGAAATCGAACGATTAAACAAAGTAGACCAAGCCATTTTACTTCTCGGTATCTATGAACTTATCGATACAGAAACACCAAGTGTTGTAGCAATTAATGAAGCGATAGAACTTTCCAAAAAATATAGCGATGAAAAAGTGACAAAAATGATTAATGCTGTATTAGATGGAATATTCAAAAGAGAAGAAGAGGCCAAATAATGCAGGAAGAAAAGTATTTAACCGTAAGCCAATTAAATCGATACATTAAATACAAATTAGACCAAGATAACAATTTAACGAACGTATTTTTAAAAGGAGAAATCTCTAACTTTAAAGCGCATACTAGAGGACACTTATATTTTACCTTAAAAGATGAGTCCTCAAGAATGAATGCAGTAATGTTTTTAACCAATGCCAAGCGTTTAACGTTCACACCAACAGATGGAATGAAAGTTATGGTAACCGGAAAGGTAAGCGTTTATGAAGCAACGGGAGGCTATCAAATTTACGTAGACAATATGATTGAAGATGGTGTAGGAAACCTTTATATCGAATTTGAAAAATTAAAGAAAAAATTAGCAAATGAAGGACTATTTGATACCAATAAAAAGAAAACCATTCCAAAATTTCCCAAAAGAGTAGGTGTAGTAACCGCATCAACAGGTGCAGCAATAAGAGATATTTTAACTACAATTAAAAGAAGATGGCCAATTACAGAAGTGATTTTATTTCCTTCTCTAGTCCAAGGCGTATCAGCAGCTCCCGATATCGTAAGACAAATCAAAACTGCCGAAACTTATGAGATTGACACCTTAATTATCGGAAGAGGTGGAGGTAGCATTGAAGATTTATGGTGCTTTAACGATGAAGAGGTCGCTAGAACCATTTATGCTTGCAAAATACCGATTATTTCTGGAGTAGGACACGAAATCGACTTTACCATAGCCGATTTTGTTGCCGATTTAAGAGCACCGACACCAACCGCAGCAGCAGAACTTGCCGTACCAAATAAAAGTGATTTTGATACCTTTATTCGACAAATCAAACTTCGCCTAACAAAAAATTTAAAAAACAAAATTCATATTGAACAGACGAAATTAAAACATTTAACTAGTAGTTTCATACTTACGAATCCTACAAGTTTGTTTCTCTTAAAAGAAGAAAAATTTGACTTTTTATTTGAACGAATGAAAAATGCCTATCAAAAAAAATTAGAAAATAAAAAAGAAAATTTAGAACGAATGAAAAATTCGTATGTTTTGAAAAATCCACATTGCTTATATAAAGATAAAAAAGTCGCATTTCATTACTTGCTAAAGGAACTATCAAAAGAGATACAGAGTCTAGAAAAAAATAAAAGTAATCATTATCTACAACTACTCGGGAAATTAGAAACACTAAATCCCTTATTGACCATAAAAAGAGGATACACAATTACAAAAAAAGAGGGAAAAGTTATCAGTAGTTGTAAAAGTGTAAAAAAAGACGACATTTTAGAATTAGAATTTAAAGATGGAACAATCACTAGTAAAGTATTATAGAAAGGATTAAAAAAAAATGGAAAAAAAGAAAAATACATTCGAAGAAAATATGCAAGAATTAGAAGTCATCGTAAAAGAACTAGAAAGTGGAGAAACCGCATTAGATGATGCCATTGAAAAATTTAAAAAAGCGATGAGTCTTGCTGCAATTTGTGATGAAAAATTAAAAAATGCAGAAGAAAATATCAGCAAAATTTTAAATGACGATGGTACTTTAACCGAATTTAAAATCGAAGAATAATTGCCAAATTTTATCGCTTATAAAAAAATCCTAGAAAAACATAATAATAATGTAGTGATTTTTAAAAGGAGTGATAAAATGAATTTTAAAAAAATGCTACAAAAAATTTCTCTTCTTCTTCTTTTTATTATCCCCATAAATACATTCGCTTATTCGAGTAAAGTCATTCCTGGTGGTGAAAATTTAGGAATCCATGTCAACTTAAATTATGTGAGCATTGTTGGATTTTACAAAGTAGGAGATAACTTTATTGGAAAAGATGCTGGACTTGAAGTAGGAGATAGGATTATCAAAATTAATCACAATACAGTAAATAGTATCGAAGAAATGGTTAAAGAAATCGACAATCAAAACCAAATTGTACTAACCATTATTCGAGAAAACGAAACATTAGAAAAATCCTTAAATCTCGTTCGGGATAGCGATAACGTAATTAAGACAGGTCTTTATGTAAAAGACAAAATCACAGGGATTGGAACGCTGACGTATATTGACCCCGAAACTAAAATCTACGGAGCATTAGGGCATGAAATTCTAGATAAAAACTCCTCTTTAAAAATTGAAATTAAGAATGGTACCATTTTTAAATCTGATGTTGTGGGTATCACACCGAGTAAAGAGGGAAAAGTAGGAGAAAAAAATGCAAAATTCGATACGAATGAAAGCTACGGAAGCATCGATAAAACAAGCGAAGAGGGAATTTTTGGACAGTATCAAAAGGAATTTTCTAAGGATGAGGCTATCGAAGTAGGGAGACTCGAAGATGTCAAATTAGAAGAAGCCATTTTAAGAACTGTCATTCAAGGAAATGAAAAGAAGGACTACAAAATCAAAATTTTAGAAATTGATAAAACGAATGACACCAAAAATATTTTATTTGAAATCATCGATGAAGAATTACTAAAAAATACAGGTGGCGTCGTTGCTGGAATGAGTGGAAGTCCAATTATTCAGGATGGAAAAGTCATTGCGGCCTGTACACACGTAGTTGTGAATAGTCCCAAAAAAGGTTTTGCCATTGCCATTGAAAACATGTTAAAAGAGGGAGAGGAAGGAAAGAGGTAAAAGAAATGATACCTCTTTTTTTCATTGTTTCATATTTACTTTTTTTCATAAATATGATACTATCTTAATAGAAAGGTAGGAGAAAGTAAATGAATGAAAATAGAAACCCTGAAAATGAATTTGATACAGAAGTAAATTCTAGTCAAGAACCAATCGTAATCAACGATGAAGTAGGAATGGATTCTCCTTCTCCTGTAGAAATTAAAGAAGAAATTACAGTAGAACCAAGAGAAGAAAATCATGAAGAAAGAGTAGTTAGCGATACAGTAACAATAAAAGAGGAACTTCCGATAACAAATACAGATAATTCTAGTCAAGTCGCAAGAGTTGTTGAAGAGCCTATAGAAAAACCTAAGAAAAAGAAAAGAAGAGTATTTGTAAAAATCATTAATATTTTAGCATTCTTATTACTTTTATTTGTAATTTTTGAAACTGCTATCGCATTTTTAAACTTCCAACAAGTTCGTGAAAACAAAGAACCATCTTATTTTGTCAAAACAAGAGTTGAAGAAAAAGATGGATACAAGTATACAATTCATGATATGGGATTATATCGAATCATTAGAAAAGAAGATAACAAGAATTTTGAAATCAAAATGCTACCATTCTTTTTAGATTATACCAAATAAAAACTTCCTTAAAAACGGAAGTTTTTTTACATAAAGTAAGCAACGACAGAGATAATCACAGTGCCTAACATTATTAACAGTAAAAATATAGATACTGCCTTCGCAAGATTCTTGTTCACTATCCTCACCTCTAGTTAAAATTATAAAATAAAACTGGTATATTTGCAAGTTTTTTTCATAGATTTAATTAGGTGATGAAACATGCTAAAACTTAAAAAAGACAAGCTTATCGGACAGAAAAGATTATATCTTGTATTAATTATAATTCTTCTCATTGGCGTATTATTAGGTCTTCTTTATCCTTGGACATTATCATTAGAAAATAAGGAATTACTAACCACTAGTATTACTTCATTTTTCAATAACATTGCTAACGACAAATTAGATTATATGATGGGATTAAAAAATGCCATTCTTTCAAATTTAAGTTTTCTTCTAGGAATCTGGTTTCTTGGTATTTCTATTTTAGGTGTACCCATCATTGCTATACTTCTTATGGTAAAAGGATTCACATTCGGTTTTTCCATCGCATCCATGGTTTCAATCTATCATTTCAAAGGTGTTTTTGCCTCTATTCTCTATGTCTTTCCAACGCAAATCCTTTCATTAATCGTTGCTCTACTTTTAACTTTTTATGCGACCTCTTTCTCAATAAAACTATTCCGCTACTTATTTTTAAAAGAAAATTTAAATTTTAAGCCCATCATGAATCGTTATTTTAAAATATTTGGCATTTGCTTACTTTCATATCTCATTATCTCTCTTATGGATGTATATTTGCAACCAATCATCATGAAATTGTTTACCTTACTTTAATTTTGCGATATAATGTGGTAGAGGGATGTATATGAAAAAAGTAGTCATTGGAATGAGTGGTGGAGTTGACAGTAGTGTTGCCGCTATTTTATTGAAAGAGCAAGGATATGAAGTGATTGGACTCTTTATGAGAAATTGGGATACCTCAGTAAATGGAGATTATTTAGGAAATCCTGATTTAAACCAAGATATTTGCCCACAAGAGCAGGATTATAATGATGCATTAGCAGTGTGTAAAAAATTAGAAATTCCTCTACACAGAATCGATTTTGTGAAGGAGTATTGGGATTATGTATTCACTTATTTTCTAGAGGAATTAAAAAAAGGAAGAACACCTAATCCAGATATTATGTGTAACAAATATATAAAATTTGATTATTTTATTAAAGAGGCAAAAAAACTTGGCGCAGACTATATAGCAACAGGACATTATGCAATTAAAAAAAATGGTTATTTAAAAAGAGCTGTAGATGATAATAAAGATCAAACTTATTTCTTATCACAATTAAATCAAAAACAGTTAGAAAATGTATTATTTCCTATTGGAGAATTACCAAAGAGTAAGGTCAGAGAAATCGCTACTCAATATGGGCTAATTACCGCTAAGAAAAAAGATTCTACAGGGATTTGCTTTATTGGTGAAAGAAACTTTAGAAATTTTTTAAAAAATTATCTACCAAATAAACCTGGAAATATTGTCGACATTGACAGTAAAATGGTCCTCGGAACACATATTGGACTGATGTATTACACAATTGGACAGAGAAGGGGACTAGACATTGGCGGAAATGATGAACGACTCTTCGTGGTAGGAAAAGATTTAAAAGAAAATATTTTATATGTAGCACTAGGTGAAGATAATCCATATCTATATTCAGATAGTTGTATTCTTAGTGATATCAATTTTAATTGTGAATTAAGACCAACAAAATGTAGTGTAAAGTTCCGTTATCGAAGTAGAGATGTAGAAGCAACATTAGAGTACTTAGAAAACAACCAAATAAAAGTCAAATATCCACCAACAAAAGGTGTAACTCCTGGTCAAGCCTGTGTCTTTTATCAAGAAGATATCTGTCTCGGCGGAGGAATTATCGAAACAGTATGTAAAGATAATGAAAAACTTTGGTATTTATTGTAAAATTTGTCAAGTAAAAGCAGATGAGAAAAATGTAAAATTTCGTCAAGTTTTTACTTGCTTTTTTTTGTAAATTTGATACAATTATAAATATGGAGGTAATCATGAAAGAATTGAACAGAATACTAACTGAAATTGGAATCTCTAAAGTTAAATTAGCAAAATATTTAGGAGTTTCTAGACAGATGCTATACAATTATTTGGCCGAAGAGGAAATTGAGCGTTGGCCAAAGGAAAAGTTATCAAAACTACTAAGTTTATTAGATGTAAAGTCAACCAAAGAAATGAAAAAAGTTATAGTGGACGGAACCTATATCATGGAAATTGAAAAAAAACTAGAAGAAAATCTTCAAGAATCTCAAGGAAAACCTTACACATTAGATTTTAAAGGAATTTCAAAAAAAGAGCAGGACATGCTCCAAGATATTTTTAATTTATTAAAGCAAAAAGTATCTGAAGACAGAACCAAGGAAAGTTACTATACTTTAAAATACTTAAATCATTTTTTACAATCTATGGATAATATGAAGGAATTAAAGTATGTATTAGCTTATTTTTCTAAATCACTTGGATTTTCCGAGCCATTAGAGTTTGCTTTCAATGAATCACAACAATATATCTTTGAAAGTATTATGTTTTCTGGAATGACTCTATACACCAATGGGGGAGCATCCCGTTCTAGAATTGCAGATACGCATAAGCGTTTTGTTAAGGAAATTGAACAAAAAAAGGAAGAAAGGCTCAGTAGAACACAAGAATTAAATGCAGCAAAAATCCAAGCATTAAGGGAACTTGGATATAAAGAAATTAATGCGGATAATGCCAAAGAAGTATTAGATAAAATTGCTGAAATTCAATCCAGAAAAGCATAAGAAAAAATGGAGTAGGGGGGACTACTAAACTAACATAACTTTTTGTTAGTTTTTTTCTTTTTATGATAAGTATTATTTCTTTTATATAAAATTTTTGATAAATATGCAATAATGACAAAAACAAGAAATATAAATACCCAGACAATATCTTTTTTTTCCAAAACAATAGAAACAAAAGAAGAAAAAGCAAAAACAATAGAAAAAATAGAAAAAGCAAAACCATATAATTGAGTCACGTAAATCGATTGCTTACGATTTTTTTCTTCAAGCATTTCAAAACCATCAAAAGTTAAACGATATCGATTTTTACCACATGGTATCATGTATTGCTTTTCTACCAATGCATTAAAATAAGAAAAACCAATATATGAATTTCCCAAATTCAATTCATTCATTAGTGATTTTACTGTATATTGCTTTGCTGGATTCAAATAAAATTCATCAATTAAATATCTTGTGATATATTGAAAATTATTCTTTTCACGTTCTATATTTTTATTTCGTTTACTCATAAGACACACTCCTCAGTAAAAAACATTAACATAAAAACTAGAAAAAGTAAATTAAAATTTACCTATACCAAAATTTAATCGACAACTCCCCTACCTAATTTTTACAATTAAATAGGGGATAAACAAGAATAAGCATTAGCTAATATTATTAAATCAATACCAGTAAAGTTCTAAAATAATACTAAATTTAAAACTTATAAATAAAGTGCATACAATAGATAATCAAAATACTTATTCAAATAAGCAAAAAAAGAATATGTATTATTTTAAATGAGTAAATACATATAAAAGATTAATTATCATCAGAATTCTGCATAGAATTAAATAAACAATATCATCATCAATATAAAATAAAAAAAGAATAAAATTAGAAGAAAAACTTACAAACATAAAATATCCAAAATCGTATTTAAATAGAGAACCAATCATCCATTTAACCCAAATATGTAACTTCCGATAATTGAATCTATCAGTACTTTGGAAAAAACTGGATAAAAGTATTCTCGAACACAACGTGTTCGCAGAATACAAAAAAAAGAATATTTTCAAGAAGAAATATATTCTTTTTAAAATTCGTTATTTTTTAGTTTTTCAATAGATAGTTTCAAGAATTTATTTTTTGTCAGATTATATTTTTTTAATAATTGATTTAGTTCCTCCATTTCCTGGTGTTTAAGATTGACTTTAAATTGTTTATAATTTTTCTTATTGTATTCTGTAATATATTTTATCTGGTCAAATTTTGCTTTTTCTTGCATTTTTTCACTTCCTTTGCTATAATTAAATAGGAAAGAGAGAAGCCTATTTCTCTCTAACCATTAAGAGTTTTGGATTTTTTCTAGAATTTCCCTAAACTCTTTTTCTTTTTCTAGAGGTACATAGACCTCTAAATATCCCATAAATTCATCGCATAAGTAGTTTTTGTTTTTTAGAATTTTTATTGCATTTTCGAGAATTTTATAGGAATTTACATTTACAAAATAATGCATTTCTATCTCCTTTCTAAATATTTTAAATAGATATTTTTTATTTATCTATTTAATGAATATATTATATCACATATGGTACATTATGTCAAGTGAAAGTTAATGAAAAGTTATTATATTTAAAGATTATTAGTGTCGCTCAAATTTATTTTTTAATTTTTTTGTTTCTGTGAAATGATGCAAAGTATGTTCTATAGACTTTTTTTAAAAAGAAATCAAATTTAATACCAGAGTTTATTTAAAATTTACGTTTATGCCGAGAAAATCCTTTGCGTTAGGCTCGCATAATGCGTACATGCTTATGCAAGCAAGCTACTGCTTGTTTGCAATACCCACATAGCATATGCGAGTCGTGCCTGACGCAAAAGAGGAATTGGAATAAATAGTAAATTTTTTTCGAAGTAATAGAAAACGTAATTTTCTTTTGCGATTAGCATGAGAAAATTTGTTTTCGTATTTTGATGACAAACACCATGATTTTTATACAATTTTTGAACAGAAACGTATTTCACAATTAATTAAAATGGGTGGGAAGATATATCTGAGGGCGGGATTTTTTAGATTTTGCTTTTCTTTCGAAAGCAAATAATATTTTTTAAAAAAAAACAAGTATTTTTTACTGGTACTTGTTTTTTTATTTTTAGAAAAGAGTGAAATAGATGAACCGTTTCAGACGGCGACATTATTATTTTCTCTTCGGATATGCTTTTTTAATATTTGTTCTACCTAACAGATAATCTGTGCTAGTTTCATAATAGTCTGCTAATATATCTAGTTTATCAATTGGAATTAACCTTATTCCTTGCTCATATCTGGAATATTGTTGTTGTGTAGTATTAAGAATAAATGCTATATCTTCTTGCTTTTTTTCAAAATCTTCTCTTAAATCTTTCAATCTATTTATATTCATTTTTAATCACCTATGTCTATATTTTCTCATACACCCAAAAAGGTGTATTGACATTACATCTAAATGGGTGTATATTGGTCTTAGATACACCCATTTGGTTGTGTCAAAGTTAGTCTAGAAACTTAATTGTCTAGACATTTTGAAAAATCGTGGAAAGGAAAAAAGAGTATGGAGAAAGAGTACGAAAGATTGATTTTTTATGAAAAAACGAAGAGAGTAGGTGAAGATAATGAATTCAAAAGATAAAGAGGAGGAATTTATTTCAGCTTTTGAAGATTCCATCGCTTACTTGCGAGAGAAGGTTATTAAATTACTTAAAAATGATGATTATTTATTTGCATATTCATTGTTGTGTAATTTGATAAATATACGAGATGATTTAGACCGGTATATTGATTTTGAAAATGAAGAAAATGAGGAAGAGCAAAATGAATAAAGAATTAATCAAGCAAATTGAGAAAATGCTTAAAAAGGAGAATGAATTAACGATTCGATATATACCATCTCAAGCAGAGATTGAGTACTTAGAGACTAAAGGAATTATTTATCAAGTAGTTGATGTATATCTTCCTGGTATTGTCTCAGACGGTTTTGTTACTAATTTCTGTAAATATACAAAAAAAAATGAAGAAAGTGAGGAAGAATAAAATGGATTTTAATATTATGCTGTTGAATGTAATGACTTATACTTCGAAAAAAACTGGAGAGGTGTTAAGTCAAATGAATTACATGTTCTCGGATAAGGATTATAAGTCAGAAAATAAGAATTTTAAAGGATATGGAGTACAATCCAGTTTCACTTCTGGAAGAGAATTTTTTGAAGAAGTTCCATTTGAATGGGTTGGAAAAATAGTACGTGCTCATGTTGAAGATAGGTCTTATCCAGATAATCCGTTGCAGACAAAGAAAGTAGTTGTTAGTCTTGAATACGACGGAAAGACTATTAATTTATTTTAACCTTAATACAGGAGCATTTTATTCCAAATGGGTAAAAGGACGTGATTATCATGTAGGGGATATTAATCAGTTTAATCATTTGGTATTACAGGAGTTTGCATACGATTACAAATTAAAAAAGTATGTTTCGGTTGAATATTTAACTCCAACTGTTTTAGAGGTTAAGAAAAATATTTATGATAGGGCAATTGATTTTATTATTAAATTGCGAGAAAAGAATAAGAAGAATAAAAAGTAAAAGGTTTTGGTGTTAATAAAATTGAACTTGTTTAGTAATATTAAGTTTTCAATTTTATTATAGATTAAAAATTGAAAAGGGGGTTAGTGTTGATGTTAGCAGAAGTAGCAGCAGTAATGACGCTTGATACGTATCTATCTACATTAAAGACTATTATCACCGCGATTACGGGTTGGGCAGTAGATATGCTAGGTGTGATTACTAGTAATCCAATTCTATTAGTTCCATTCGGAGTTATTGCGGCGTTTACGGCAATTAAGTTACTTAAACAAATATTTTAAGTAATGGACAAGTTTGAGGGGGTTGAGGTGTTTTGTAATTTTTTTGCATACATTTCAATCCTTATTTTATTTTAGGAGGAGGTAATTTATATGAAGATAAAAGAGAGATTACAAGATAAAAATACGATTCGTATAATTTATATTTTGTTAATGTACTCTTTAAGTTGCATAGTTATTTATTTTTATCATCGAAAAAATGTTATATATGGATTATTTATATTTATTATGGCTTTTTTATGGTTTTTTCGTAATCGTTTAGAAAAGAAAGGGAAATTATTTGTTTTTATCTTTTTAACTCTGTTTTTAGTTAATCCGATGAAAATAGAGGCTTTGTCTTTAAACCAGAAACCAAGTGAAATTTTTGGATATTTAGACCAATATTTTTCTTCGATTGGAGAAGAAAGCTATAAACCTTCAAATTATGATAAAAAATTTTTAGTTTGTGAAGAAGTTTATACAAGTAATAATATTAATGAGCCAGATTGTAATTTATATTTAGGTGCTTCAATTGAGCATAAATATGATTTTAATTATGATATTTATTATTATATTGATAGTTCTTCTTATGTCATTTCTTTCAAGAATACTATGGATTTTTCTAATGCATCGGATTATGAACCAACTGCTTATAAATTTAAGTATGGTCGACAGAGTTCCAGCTCTTCACATATGCCAACAAATTCTAATGGTTCTAAATGTTATTTGAATCCTTCTAGTTCAGGAGATAAAGATTGTTCATTTAAGGTTTTATATAATGATGAAGATATTATTTTTGAAACTGGGAGTTTAACTTCTTATAAAAAAGTAGTTATTTATGATTCTAGTTCGCAAAATATTTTAGATGAAGAATTTAATGGTAGTTTAAGTGCAGTAGATGGATATACTTATGTAACGGTTTCGGCAGGTACACAGATTGTTTTGTATCCTCGAAATTTGCAACCATTTGATTTTTATTTGATTTCCAGTGACCCATCTTTACAAGTAAATATTCTGGATGATATTGGTTCCAATTTATCTAAGAATGATACTATAACACATCCATTGGGTAATGACGGAGTTTATTATTTTAATAAGTATTCATATAGCTCTGAAGATGTAATGCATAGTAGGGGAGTGTATATAACAAATTTTAGTTCTAGTAATACGCCAATTAAAGTTGGATATAAAACTGATTTATTTGAATTATTGACTTTTGATTTTGGTGACAAGGCGACTACATCAGATGGGAAGAAAACATTTATTAATACTTATGACAGAATTAAAGATATTAATAATATTTTGGACGCTAGTGATAAAAATTCTGGATTTGGTTCGATTTTATCAGATGCAGTAAGTTTTGTTTCAGACTTCATGAAAGTTTTTGTCGTATTAGGCCAATTAATATATATGTTTTTCAATTCAATGCCGCCAATTGTTTCTGCTTGTTTAAATTTATGTTTAGTGATTACAACAATTTATTTTGTAATTAAAATGATTAGGGGGTAGGTTATGTATAAATTATTTTCAGATTTGATAGGTACAATTCCTACTTCCTTGGAATTAATTGTACCGATTGGTTATTGCATTTTAATGATTTTATTAGTTTTATTTCTGCTTAGATTAGGAGGGATAAAATGAAAAAGTTTATTTATTTATTAATTTTAGTTATTCCTTTTTTGGTTATTAACGTTAGTGCGGAAACTTATACAGAATATGCGAATGCTTTGATTGAATATGCAGAGGCTCAAGGTAATTTGTCTGATAATATTATTCTTTTAAAATATATGAATGGTTCTACTATGGGATTTTATCTTTATGATTTAGATACTTTTTCTAAGAGTATTACGAAGTACGAAGAAAAGGATAATGGTCTTTATTTGACTTTGTCTGGACAAAAAGCAACTTTTACACGATATCGTTTTCTTGCCTCTTCTGGTAATTATTTAACTTCTAATACAGATACGGGTTATACTACTAGTTTTAATTTGTGTACTGGATTTTCTTCTTGTGAGTTGATTTATTCTTCTGTTGATTTTATGGACGTTTCTGGTTCTGTGGTTTTTGAAAAAAATTATCCGAGTTCTTCTCCAGAACCTACACCTACACCTACAGAAACACCAAAGCCAAGTCTTACTCCTTCACCTAGTCCGACAGATACACCAGAGCCAACTCCTACGGATAAGCCTGTTGTTAATGCTGATTGTGATTCAGTACTTTGTGATATTTCGGATAAAATTTTAGGAGAGGTTCCCGAGCAATATAATTTTGTTAAATTAATTTTTTTGTATTTGCTGGCACTGGTGATAGTATTAACCATTGTTTCACCATTAATATTAATTTTTAAAATTTTAGGAGGTTGGTGGTAATGTTTCAAATTATCGGATTTTATTTTGGAATTATGTCTTCTTTTTTCGTAGATATTATGCAAGAATTTGAAATTTTCCCTGGTATTCCTTATGGAACTTGGTTGTTAGGAATTATGTTGTTTGGTACTTTTATTGCTTTCTGGTTCGGTGCGATAAAACGTGATTTAGATAATCAAGCTTATTTGGCAGTTCGTAAAAATCGTGAAATTCGATATCAACAAAAACATGGTTCGATTAATGATTCGGAATACAAAAGAACAATTGCACAAGGGAATAAAGAGTATCATGATAATGCATTTGCGAGGCGTGCTTTTAAAAAAATGAAAAAGTAGGAGGGGATTATGTATTTATTTTATACATTTGAACAAATAAAAGAATTTGCTATTTTTTCTTCAATTGACTTTAGTGTATTTTCTTCTTTTGAAGTAGCAATTTTTACAGTTATTACAAATATTTTTTATTTATTGTTTTTAAGTTTTGTTATAAAAATAATTTACAAATCAGTAAATAGAATATTGAATTTTATTTTTTAGTAGAAAGGTAGAGTAGATATAATGAATAATTTTGGAATTAGTAAAGGGCAAATCATTTATTTATTTTTAGTATTTTTAATTACTGGAGCCTTATTATTTTTTTTATTCAATTCAGAAGGTAAATCCTTTGCAGAATCAGGGTACACGGTAGTTGATTTAGATAACAATCTTCATTTTGTTGGTCGTTTAAATACAGAATCAAATAATGTTCGTTTGTTAAATGGAACGATGATTTTTGTAAAAATGAAAATAAAAACGCACCAGAGATTTTGTTTTTATAAAGGATTAACAAAAAACTGTACGGATTGGTCTGAAATTGAAAGGGAGGAAATTTGATGAATTTTAAACAAATGAGAGAAATAACGACATTTTTGCCTAAAATAGAGAAATATATTAGTGAGTCAAAAAATTATTTTTCTGATTTAAAAAAATTTTTAGATGATGAAAATTTAAGTGACAGCGACAAGGTTATTTGCATTAAGAATCAGTTAAGAGAATTCGAAAATAATATATTAAGTGAGGAGTTAAGAAAATGAGTAATAAAAAGACAGTCGAATTAACAAGAGTGGGTATAAATTTACTTAAAGAAATAAAACAGTATAATGCAATTTTAAGTGATAGTGATGAGGTAATTAATTAATGATTTTAGATTGTTGTAAAAAAACAGTTGAATGTTTTTGTGAAACTAGTAATGATATTTTTGTTTTTTTGATAGTAGTAATTTTCGCTATCGTTTTAATTCTTTTTTTGGATTTTTTTGTAAAAGATTTCTTTTAGATTAGGGAGGTTTTGATTATGCAAATTTTATATACGAAATCTTATTTAAAAGATTTAAAAATACAACGCCATTTTTTAAATCGATTCGCTTGGGATAAGGCCGGGTATGGGTTAAGGCAAGAATTATGTAAGAGCGTTCGCGCTCTTGATAAAGAAATCTTATCTTGCACATTTTCGTTAGAAGAATATGAGAAAAAGAAGAAAAATCAAAGTAATGATTTTGAACAAATTACTTTATTTTAGGAGGATTTTATGTCTGTTATAAGTATTAATGGATTGCCTGGGAAAGGGAAGACTTTAACTGCTACTGCGCTGGCAATTAAATATTATAATAAGCAAAATGGATTGCTTAGGAAAATAGTAAGGAAATTTAGGGGATTAGAAACAACCTATAATAATATTTATTCGAATTATCCGATTTTATTAAATAAAAGAAAGAAAATTTATGCGAATAAAGTTTCTATTTATGATTTAAAAAATCAATATTCATTTATGCCTGGTGCGTTAATTATCATTGATGAAATTCAGTTATTTTATGATTCTGATGAATATAAATTGTTTCCTAAAATTATTGCAAATTTTAATCAGGCACATCGACATTTTGGAATTTGTGATATTATTTATATTTCGCAGCACCCTTCGCGTGTAATCAAAAAATTAAGGAATGTAGTATCGGAGTATTATCGAATTAAAATGAAATTATGTCTTCCAGTTTTAAAAATTGGTTTTATTACGATGCGTGTTACTTATGAATTTGAAGATTATGAATCATCATTTACTCGTGATAAGGATTTAAAAAAATTAAAGGATATTAAATCTAAGACGATTTTTATGAATTTTAGAAAGATTTTTAAAAGCTATGACACATGTTATTTGCGACCAATTAATGCGAGTCAACCATTGATTGATAAGGGAACTTATAGCAGCTTAGATATGCCCGATGCGGATGTTTCTATGTTGCGCGATGTCTTATTCAAGAATAATTCGTTACAGAGCCCTAAGGCAGCTAAAATTCGTTCTCAGGAGCTTGCAGAGAACGATATAGTATCTTTATAGGAGGTTTTTTATGTCTAAAAATAATATGTCAAATAATGTCAACGAAGAAAATAAATGTCATCAGACGACCCCCCTTACTAATAGGGGGGTGGAGATTACACAAAAAATGCCAGTTTACCTTGAAACGACGGGCGAAACTCGATGTGAGTTAAACTACCTACTTTTTGATTGGTTTCAGGCGACAATTTTGAGTGAATCTTTTGACATTTCATTTGACACAGGTGAGGTTTTGGCAGTTAATGAAGTAGGGGAGAGAGTAATTGAGATTTTTAATTATTTATTTGGTTTGGCTTATACAGATTTGGTTTATGAATATTATGGAGTAAATGGATACAATGTTTCGTATTCTTACAAGAATATTTATATTATGTACAATACTTCAAGGCCTGATATGGGAATACATATTCTAATGTCAGGGCAAGCTTGTAGAGATTTTGAGCAATTAGGATTAGACTATATAGAGTTTTTTCAAAAGTTAGAGGATAAATATATATTAAATTATAATCGTATAGATATTTCAATTGATTCTTTTACAGATAAATATTTCACTCTCCAGAAATTACTGGATAAAGTTAGAGTGGGGGAGTTGTCTTCTAAATTTATGAATGTATTAAATTTAGAGAAAATTCATTTAGATAGTTCGAAGAATCAAGGTCATACATTACAATTCGGTTCTAAGGCCAGCAATATACAGATTACTTTTTATGATAAATTAAAAGAAAGAGAATCTAAAAATATTATCGTTGATAAAAATATAAAATTTTGGACTAGAACTGAGGTTCGATTCAGGCATGAGCATGCACGCTCTGTTGTAAAAAAAATATTAGCAAAAGAACAAACGGTTAATGAACTTATTCGCTCTGTTTTATATCATTATTTAGATTTTAAAATTCCGAAGAAACAATGGAAAGATAATAATATTACTAGAGTTGCAACTGTTGGTTGGTGGCGTAATTTTTTAAAAAATGTTACTACCCTATCCATTACGAATTATCTTCCAGAGGAGGGAATTACTCGTAAAAAAGAATGGTTATATAAATCGACATCGAAATCGGCATTAATGGTATTATTATCTAGTTTAGATAATTTAAAACTGGATACACAATCATCTAATTTTTTAGTAGAATTATTTCAAAAAGGTTCGAATAAGTTTAATTATAAAGATTTATCTCGGGTGAATGATTTTAGAAAAGTTAATAAATTAGAACCATTGACATTCTCAGAAGTTAAGAATTATATAGATGATTTGCATTCGATTATTTTAAGTAATGAAAATAAGGCAACTAATCAACTTTTAAACTCTGATACACTTCTTCCGATAATTGATATTATGTTAACCAAAAGGTGGAAAGAAATATAAAGTCTATTTTAAGATAAACCCTATATTATTGCTAACTACTCCTGAATAAAATAAAATTTTATAACCAGTAATATCGATTGGTTCATACATTTCTGAAGAGTTCAAATCAGAATTGATAGCAAATACTAAATTCACATTCATCGTTTCTTTAGAAGCTAATTCAATCGTTCCTTGAGAAATATTTTCAAGTTTTTCAGAAAGTTCATTATACAATACAAAATCTTCTCCCAAATCAATATTTCTCTTTTCCTTATGATGATTCGTAATTTCAAAATTAACAAATAAATTCGTTCCCCCAAAATAATGTTTGGTATAAACAACTTCATAATCATCAATTTTTGCTATTTCACCCATCATAAATTCTGTCTTTGGCTTTTTATTTTCTCCCCCACACCCAATTAATAGGGGAGAGATACATAACAACGTAACAAAAGCAAATAATTTCTTTTTCAAAAAACTCACCTACCCTATTCTCATTATACAAAAAAATGGAAATCATATCAATTATTTTTCACATAATTTTTCCTTATATTCATCAAAATGAATAGAAATTTCAATTAAGTCTTCCGTGATATCCAGAAAAAACAAACCACGATATAGATCTTCAATAATTTTAAAACATATCCAGATAACAAAAAACAACAAAAAGGTAGTAAAAAACACATATAGAAATATTTCTATAGCATTCGCCATCATCTCTGGATTTCTAGGATCACCAACATAAACTATCCCTAAAATTGAAATAATTAAAGACATTACTGTAGCAAATCCCTTCCACAGAAAAAATTTACCTGAAATTCCCTTCTCATTTTCATAGTAATCAATTACAAGTTGAATATCCTCCTTTGTCTTAAACCCATTCTGTTGAAGAAGAGAAACTAAATTTAAAAGTCTTTCCTTTTTCAGCAATAGCGAATACTCTATTATCGTCTGTTTTATCTCTTTATCTATCTTCCGAATACCAAAAAAATTCAAAGTATAAACGCCCACATATAAAACGATTACGATAAAATAAGAGCAATTCCAAAATAAAGAGTCAAGAGAAAAAATTTTCAAAATACATAAATAGAGAATAGAAACTAAAAATGCACCAGAATAATACTGAAGAGTAGACCATCGATAACTACATTTCCTTTTATACTCATTTTCAAGCAATTTTAACATACAAGTACCTCCTTCGTATATTTATATTATATCATAAGAAAAAACAAATAAAAAACTGTATAATATTTGAAAAAACACATCATAATATAAATGAGGTGAAAATATGGAAAAACAACAACATATTAAATGCGATGTAGAAAGCTGCAAACATCAAAATTGCGAAAGTGGATGCTGCAAATTATCAGAAATCGAAGTAGGATGTGACTGTGGATGTAGAGAAGCAGAAAAAGAAGCTTCTACCATTTGCAAAAGTTTCGAATGCGACTGTAACAAACTAGAAAAGTAAAAGAACACAAAACGTGCTCTTTTTTTATTTCAATATATCTAAATAACTAGTACCAATCTCAGGAGCATCTACACCAAAATTTTCAGCAATTGTTGCCGCAATATCTGCCATACTATCCATAATATCCAACTGTCTTGGTTCCTTAAATGCCCGACTAAACATAATCACAGGAACATTCTCTCTCGTATGATTTCCTCCAAGTGTAGGGTCGCAACCATGGTCCGCCGTAAAAATTAATAAATCATCATTATTTAGCTTATTAAACATAATGGCAAGTTCTACATCCAATTCTTCAATTGCATGTGCATATCCTAAAGTATCGCATTTATGAGCAAAATTACAATCAAAATCAGACAAATTGATAAACGCAAGTCCAGTAAATTTTTTCGTCATTACATCGGTAAACTTAGTAAGACCATCCAAATTCGACTTTGTTTTAATAATCTTACTAACTCCCTTAGCATTAAAACAATCAGCAACTTTGCCAAAACAAATTGTTGCATACCCTGCTTCACTCAACGACTCTAACAAACTCTTTCCTGGAGGGTCTAAAGCAAATTCACGTGATTCCTTAGTAAACTTAAAAGCCCCAACTTTCCCTGTAAAAGGCTTCGCAACTACCCTACCCACTTTCCATTCTTGTTTTTTGGTAATTTCTCGAATAATTTGACAAATTTCATATAACTTTACGGTAGGGATAACCTCTTCATGAGCAGCAACTTTCAAATTAGAGCCATTAGACGTATAGATAAGAAGCGCTCCATATTCCATCTGCTTGCCTCCTAAACGCTCTAATAATACTTCCCCTTCCCCTACTACATTACCAATAATCTTTCTTCTTGTTTTCGTAGCAATGACTTCTAAAAGTTCTCTAGGAAAAGCATTTTCCGTAAAATTTTGAAAAGGCTCACGATTAACTACTCCCATAAGTTCATAATGTCCATCTAAACTATCATTTCCAGGATTAGTAGGTCTAGCAACTGTATAATAAGCCTCAGTTTCCTCATCATTCATAGAAATAGTATTCAAAAAACCAATTTTCTTTAAATTCGGAACGAAAAGTGGGTGACTCTCCATAATATGTCCAAGCGTATTCGCACTTGTATCTCCATAATTATTTGCATCAATCGCTTCTCCAACACCTAAAGAATCCAAACAAACCAAAAATACCCGTTTAAACCTCATTTTGTATCCTCCTTAATTCGAGGATGATAACTTTTATAATCATCCTCAACCTTTTTATTCGTAATATGTGTATAAATTCTTGTCGTAGAAATATCAGAATGTCCTAATAATTCTTGCACTACCCGCAAATCAGCTCCATATTCAATCATATGCGTTGCAAAAGAATGTCTTAATGTATGAGGAGTTACTTTCTTTTGAATATTTTGACTAAGCAAAATCTTCTGTAAATTTTTAAAAAAACCGACCCGACTTAACGGTGTGCCATTCACATTTAAAAACAAAAAGTCAGAATGTTTTTTATCGATTTCATGTCGATGTTCCAAATAATTCTTTAAATGAAGAATCGCAACATCACTTAAAGGAACAATTCGCTCTTTTTTTCCTTTTCCAACAACACGAATCGTACAACTATTCAAACTCACATCATGAAAAGTTAAAGAAAGCGCTTCGCTAATTCTAAGACCACTTGCATATAAAAGCTCTAAAATTGCCCGATTACGATAATCAAATACAGTATCGAGAGAAATATCTAGAAGTTTATCTACTTCTTCAACCGTAAGCGTATTAGGAAGTACCTTCTCTAATCGAGGACCCTTCACATCGCTCATCACGTCCACATTAATCTTTCCAACCGTAAGCAAGAACTTATAAAATTCACGAAGTGTTGTAATTCTATGAGCAATACTACGACTCTTTAAAGAAGCCGATTGCTTTAAATAGTTTTGAATATTCTCTCTTGATACTAGTGTACTACTAGTAACAGAAATACTTCTTAAATAATCATGGAAATTTCTCAGTTCATAATCATAAGATTCTTTTGTTTTTTCACTAAGTCTTCGATCTAATAAAATATAAGATAAATACTCGCACCTCTCATCATCTAACGCATCTTTCCTAGCAGAAGACTTCATTTTCGAAAATTTCTCATCTACAATCAAAAACTATCTCCTCCTATAAAAAAATTATAACACAATCTAGTCATTTTTGAAAGTCTATGCTAGAATAGAAATAAGAAAAACTTATTGGAGGTGATACTACGGCAAATTTATTAGCAAAAAAAATGGCCCCAAAATCAATCGATGACGTCATTGGCCAAAAAGAATTGCTAGGAAAAGGAAAAGTTTTACGAAATTTAGTCAAAAACAAAAAGTTATTCTCTATGATTTTATATGGAAAGCCGGGAATTGGGAAAACCTCCATCGCCCAAGCGATGATTCATGATGTCGGAATGCGATACCGATTCTTAAATGCAGTAAGCAATACCAAAAAAGATATTGAAGTGGTCATTGAAGAGGCCAAAATGTATGGAGAACTCGTCTTGATTTTAGATGAAATTCATCGATTAAACAAAGACAAACAAGATATCCTCCTTCCCCACCTAGAAAGTGGACTGATTATCTTAATTGGGATGACCACATCTAACCCATATCATAAAATTAATCCGGCAATTCGAAGCAGATGTCAGTTATACGAATTAAAAGCTTTAACAGAAAAAGAAATCGAGGAAGGAATCAAAAAAGCATTAAACCATGAAGATTTAGAAGGAATTATTATCGGAAATGAAGAAATCCGACTGATTAGCAAATTAGCAAATCATGATTTAAGATATGCTTATAATTTACTAGAAGTCGCCTTTTATTCTACAGAAGATAAAAAAATTACTCTCGAACTATTAAAGAACATTTCTGGTAAAGCAAATATCAGTGGTGATAAAGATGAAGAAGAACACTATGATTTACTCTCTGCCTTCCAAAAATCTATTCGTGGAAGTAATGTCGATGCCGCAATTCATTATCTTGCAAGACTGATTGTCATTGGAGACTTAGATAGTATCTATAGAAGAATGAGTGTTATCTGTTATGAAGATATTGGACTAGCCAATCCAGATATGGGGCCACGTGTAAAAGCAGCAATCGATGCTTGTGAATTAGTCGGACTACCAGAAGCTAGAATTCCACTAGCAGAAATTGTAGTTGAACTTGCACTTTCACCAAAATCGAATACCGCTTATCTCGCCATCGATAAAGCATTAAAAGACGTAGAAACCGGAAGATGTGGACCAGTTCCCGAAACCATCAGAATTCATACGACTACTTACAAATATCCACATGATTTTCCAAATAACTTCGTCGTACAACAATACCTACCAAACAATTTGCAAAGAAAGAAATATTACATTCCAAAGGACACCTCGCCCAATGAAAGAATGTTAAAACAAATTAAAGAAAAATTAGACCGATTAATTGAAATAGAGACAAAAAAAGCAATCAAGGAGGAATAAGAAATGGGAAAAATATTTTGTATTATCGGAAAAAGTTCATCAGGAAAGGATACCATTTATCAAAAATTAGTCAAAGACTTTCCGCTTTCTCCAATTACGCTATCAACAACAAGACCAATGCGTGAAGAAGAAAAAGAAGGACGAGAATACTTTTTTATTGATGAAAAAACAAGAATAGAACTTCATCAAAATCAAGAAGTCATCGAAGAGCGAGTTTTTCATACCGTTTATGGGGATTGGTATTATCTAACAACAAACAAAAATATTGATTTAGAAACAAAAAACTATATCACAATCAATACACTTGCTGGGTTCAATAGTTTAAAGACTTTCTATGGGAAAGATGTCGTTATTCCTATCTACATCTATGTAAGTTTAAATAGTCGACTAGACCGTGCTTTTGTTAGAGATGACAACAAAGAAGGAATCAATATCAATCAATGTAAGGAAATCTGTAGAAGATTTATACGTGATGAAGAAGACTTTTCAGAAGCGAATATAATCGACGCCGAAATTCCAGAAGACAGACAATATGAAAATGAGAATTTACAAGAATGTTATCAAAAAATCATTGAAACCATAAAAAAGGAATTAAAGGAAGAACAAAAGAAAAAGCAAAAATCATACTAACTGTTCGTTTGGTAACACTACCAATTGCCTTTTATCAATTCACCATTTAAATCCATTTTATTCAGATTAAAATCTTATAATCACAAGAAAGAAGGAAATACAAAATGAAACATTCAATCGCCCAAGAATTAATAAAATTGATTAGACTTCACCAAATCACACAAGAAGAAAGTAAGAACAAGAAAAAAAGAAAGAATCAAAAAGAATATCTAGAAAAAATCGTAGGAGAAATTGAGACTTATTTAAAAATACGGTTTGGAAGCTTCTTTTTTATTCCTAGTCAACAATCACAAGAAATCAATCTCTATGATTATATTCACGAAACAGTCTACGATGTATTAGTACTCAGTAAAGAATCATTAGAAATCAGATTAAAATCCGAAGTAACCCTAAGCGATATGGACATCTACAATTTAAAAATCAAAGTAGAAAGAAATAAAAACAAAGAAGTTGAGGCAATAAAAATTCACACCATAAGCCTTGCTAATCATCGATTACTTATAGAAGATATTTCCTTTTCTGGAACGACAAATAAAGCTAAGACCACCTTTTCTTTCTATGATGCTTCTTCCGTTTCTTATTTAGGAGAGAAAACAGCAGAAAATCACCACTCCCCTTCACTAGAAATTTTTGAACTAGCATTAGAGAAATATCACATAGAACCAGATTATCTAGTAGAAGGAGAATTTTCCAAAAAATGGAGTTCTATATTAGAACAAAGTGCAGAACTAGACTGCAGTAAAATTACCGTAACTCCCCCTACTGAATTTCAGAAAGAATACAAATTTGTCGAAAAAAGTCTCATTAGCACAACGTTCTACGTAATCGAAACAGAACAAATCGAAGAAAAATTAGAAGACAAAAACAAAAAATATCAAGTCATAAAAAAAGGAAAGATTGAACAATAATAGTCATCTTATCCTTTTTATTTTTCATTTTTCTGGACAAATTTCTCAAAATCTTCAATTTCTTTTGTCCTTAAATCTGTATTTGCTAAATTTTCTATCCATTCCTTTTGCTCTTTCGTTAACTTCTTCGGAAGTATCGTCTTATAGACAATATACATATCTCCTTTTCTACGAGAAACATCACTATTCACACCTTTTCCTCGAATCCGTTCTGTTTTCCCGCTTTCCGTTAACGCTTCTACGGTTAATTTTACATTTCCATAAAGCGTAGGAATTTCTTTTTTACAACCGAGAAGGCTCTCTGTTAAAGTCAAAGGAACTTCTAAATAAATATCATCCTCTTCCCGAGCAAAATATTCATGTGCTAAAACGGTAAATTCAATATACAAGTCGCCATTCGCTCCACCATTGATTCCCGCTTCACCTTTTCCACTAATTCTACGACGCATACCACTATCAATGCCACGAGGAACCTCAACTTCAATCGTTTTCTTTTTTCGAACTCTTCCACTACCACTACATTTCGTGCAAGTATCCTTCATCGTTTTTCCACGTCCACTACATTTTGGACATGTCGTTTTTGTCAAGAAAGAACCTAGAATTGTTCTCTGTTCACTAGTAATCGTTCCGCTTCCATGACATTTATCACAAGTTTCTTCGCCGAATCCACCCTTGCCATGACACTCTTCACAAGTATCCATAACAGTTACCTCTAAATCCTTTTTCGCACCAAAAACCGCTTCTTCAAACGTAAGATTCATTCGCACAAGAGTATCGCTTCCTCTTTGAGCTCTATTTCCTCCACGAGATGAACGACCACCGAATCCAAAACCAGAAAAGATATTCTCAAAAATGTCTTCGTAATCGCCACCGCCAAAGTCAAATCCACCAAATCCAGAAAATCCTCCAGCACCACCTGCACCATTAGAGAAAGCAGCATGGCCAAACTGATCATATTGACGACGTTTAGCATCATCTGAAAGTACAGAATAAGCTTCTTGCGCTTCTTTAAATTTCTCTGCTGCGTTTTCCTCTTTAGAAACATCTGGATGATACTTTTTTGCTAATTTTCGAAAGGCACTTTTAATCTCATCATTAGATGCCGTTTTGCTAACACCTAGTACCTCATAATAATCTTTTTTCTCCATTTACATCACCTTCTTAGTTATAATAAACGCTCAAATTCTAAAATTAATTCATGGAACATATCAATTGCATTTTCGATAGTTTCTTTTTTTGTAATATCTACACCAGCAAGCTTTAATTCTTCAACTGGATCTAAAGAGTCTCCACTTGCCAAAAACTTCATATATCCTTCTACTGCACCTTTTTCGTTTGCTCGAATTCTTCTCACGATATCGCACGCGCAGGCAAGCCCCGTTGCATACTGATAAACATAGAAGTTATAGTAAAAGTGCGGTATTCTCATCCACTCATAACGAATTTCTTCATTGACATCGACATGGCTACCAAAATAAAGTTGATTAAGTCGGTAATATTCATTACATAATACTTCCTGCGTTAACACTTTTCCATCCTCTACCTGTTTATGCATGAAATCCTCAAATTCGGAAAACATGGTTTGCCGAAATAATGTTGCTTTAAAATCATCCATCATTTCACTTAAAATCATCTTCTTCTCACTAACCGAATTGCTATGTTCTAACATATAATAGTTAAGAAGCATTTCATTCACCGTAGAAGCTACTTCAGCAACAAATATTTTATAAGAAGAATATGGATAAGGATTATTTTGATGAGAAAAATAACTATGCATAGAATGGCCAAGCTCATGAATTAAGGTCGATACATCTCGATAATCCTCTTGATAATTTAACAAAATGTAAGGAGCGGTATCATAAGAGCCAGAAGAATAAGCCCCACCTCTTTTTCCTTTATTTGGATAAACATCAATCCAACGCTCATTAAAGGCACGCTTCACTACTTCAACATATTCATCTCCAAAAACTTTCACAACTTCTAAAACAATTTTCTTTGCCTCTTCATAAGAGTAATGTGTTAAAACATCATCTGCTAAGTTAATATAGGTATCATACATCGAAAAATCAGCAATTCCTGAAACACGCTTTTTCAAAGCAAAATATTGATAAATTACATCCATCTTCTCATGGACAGCTAAAATTAAATGATCATACACACAAGAGTCTACACGACTAGAAAATAAACTAGCTTCTTTTGCAGTAGGAAATTTTCTTAATTTGGCAATTTTAACATTTTTTAATACCTCTCCTTGAATCGTTTCCGTAAAAGTATCTTTAAGTTTTCGATAATGGTCATAAAGAGTAAAAAATGCACACTTTCTGATATTACGGTCCCGATTCTTGACAAAAATAGAATAGTTTTCATTCGTTAAAGGAACAATTTCTCCGTTTTCGTCGGTAATTACACCAAATTCCATCTCTGAATTTCTTAAAATACCAGCCACTTTACTTGGACTGTCTAATACATTAGAAACTTCTGCTAACACTTGTTCTTCTTTCTCACTTAAAATATGTTCTCTCTTGCGAAAAACACGTTTTAATACAAGTGCGTACTCTTGTAACGCTTCTTCTTCTAACATAAATTTTTCAACCGTCTCATAATCACTTTTTAAAACTTCTGGAGCAAAAAATGAGAGTTTACTAGCAACATTACTCATTAGTCGTTCTACTTTTCCTTGCAATTCTTGATTTTCGACATTACTTAAATCTTCATCTAACAATCGAAAAGCATAAGTTACTAATTTTTCTATCTTTCTAGAAATTTCTGTATCTAATTTTAATGCTTCATATAAACGAGTACTACTTTCCATCACCTTTCCCTTGAATTGAAAAAGAGATTCTGTCATTTCCTTCACTTTCGTTAAATCCTGCTCAAACTCCTCTTTGGTCTGATAAATCTTTGATAAATCCCAAGTGTCTTCTTTTCTTTGTTCGTCTCGCGTAATTACTTTCATCTTTTTCTCCTTATGACTAGACAAAGTTCTAGTCTCCTAGAACTTCACTGTCGCCTCTTTTATTTTTCCTCGTAATTTGCTTCTTCTACATCATCACTATTATTAGTAGCATCACCACTAGTTGCATTTTCTTCAGAACCTTGATTATTCTTTGCGGCTTCTTCATATACCTTAGTAGCAAGTGCCATCGCTTTTTCTTGAAGAGCATCTTTCTTTTTCTTAATCTCTTCAATATCCCCTTTATTTAGTGCATCTTGAACGTTCTTAATTAAGTCTTCTGCCTCTTTCTTATCGCTATCACTTACTTTTTCTCCAAGGTCCTTAAGTGCTTTTTCGGTTTGGAACACAAGTTGTTCTGCTTCATTTTTAACATCTGCTTCAGCTTTACGTTTTTCGTCTTCTTCCTTATGTTCTTCTGCTTCTTTTCTCATTCTTTCGATTTCTTCATCAGATAAATTCGTACTTGCAGTAATTGTAATCGATTGTTCTTTATTTGTTCCTAAATCTTTTGCAGTAACATTAACAATACCATTTGCATCAATATCAAATTTAACTTCAATTTGAGGTACTCCTCGTGGTGCTGCAGGAATTCCCGTAAGTTGGAAATGTCCAAGCGTCTTATTGTCGTTTGCCATACTTCTTTCTCCTTGAAGTACATGGATATCTACTGCTGGTTGATTATCTGCTGCAGTTGAAAATACTTGAGATTTACTAGTAGGAATTGTTGTATTTCTTGGAATTAGTGTCGTCATTACTCCACCTAAAGTTTCAAGCCCTAAAGAAAGCGGAGTAACATCAAGTAAAACAATGTCATTAACGTCTCCAGTCAATACCCCACCTTGAATTGCAGCTCCCATAGCAACTGCCTCATCTGGATTAACTTCATGAGATGGTTTATGCCCAAGTTCTTTCTCCACTAATTCCTGTACCATAGGAATACGAGTTGAACCACCAACTAAGATAACTTTATCCAAGTCTTTCTTATCCATTTTTGCATCCTTTAATGCTTTACGAACAGGTTCTAAAGTAGAATTTACTAAATCGCTAATCAATGACTCAAATTTAGCACGAGTAAGATTCATGTCTAAGTGAAGAGGTCCATCTTCTCCTTGAGAAATAAATGGTGCAGAAATTTGTGTTGAAGACATTCCACTTAAGTCTTTCTTTGCTTTTTCGGAAATTTCCTTTAACCGTTGCATAGCCATCTTATCCTTCGATAAATCGACTCCATTTTCTTTTTTAAATTCACTGACAATATAATCCATCAAGCAAATATCAAAGTCATCCCCACCAAGTTTATTATTTCCAGCTGTAGATTTAACTTCAAATATTCCATCTCCAAGTTCTAGAATAGATACATCGAATGTTCCACCACCAAGGTCATAGACAAGAATGGTCTGAGTTTTATCTTGTTTATCAAGTCCAAAAGCTAAAGATGCTGCAGTTGGCTCATTAATAATTCTCTCAACTTCAAGTCCAGCAATCTTACCCGCATTCTTTGTTGCTTGACGTTCTGCGTCATTAAAGTAAGCAGGAACAGTAATTACTGCCTTCGTTACCTTTTCTCCTAAGTATTTCTCAGCATAATCTTTCATATATCCTAAAATCATCGCAGAGATTTCTTCTGGTGAATATTTCTTTCCCTCGATTGTTGTCTTCTTATCCGTTCCCATTAAACGTTTAATACTAGAAACTGTATTTGGATTAGTTAATGCTTGACGTTTTGCCGCAGCACCAACAACACGTTCTCCATCTTTCTTGAAAGCAACGACACTTGGTGTAGTTCTTTCTCCTTCAGGGTTAGGAATAACTTTTGCTTCTCCTCCCTCTAAAACAGCAACACAACTATTTGTTGTACCTAAGTCAATACCTATAATTTTACTCATATTTATTCATCCTCTCTTTTTATAATTGATTTACTTTTACCATAGCCGGGCGTATCACTCGTTCATGAAGTTTATACCCTTTAATCATCACTTCTAAGATAAATCCATCTGGCTTATCTTCATCACTTTCTACCATAACCGCATGATGTACCGATTCATCAAAAGGAACACCAATCTCGCTAACTTCAGAAACACCAAACTTTTGAAGTGTAGTTTTTAATTCCTGATAAATCATATTAATTCCTGTCAACATTTTTTCGTTATCGGCCTCATCATCCTTTTTGATAGAGTCAATCGCCCGTTCGAAGTTATCGACAGATTTAATAATTTCTAAAATTAAATCTTGGTTAGCGTATCTTAACATTCCCGCAACTTCTTCGTCTTTTCTTTTTCTAAAGTTGATAAATTCTGCTTCCTTATACATCAATTTACTTTTTAACTCTTCAATTTCTGAAAGTTTACTCGCAAGAACAGCATCAGTTTCGTGCGTCTCTTCTTTTTCAACAACTTTTTCTTCGGTCATTTCTTCCTTTATTTCTTGTTCAACATCTACTTTATTTTCTTTATTTTTCATAAGTCACCTACTTTTCTAAATTTTGTTTAATGAACTCCAAGATAGCAACCACGCGTTCATAATCCATTCTCTTCGGACCAACAATGGCAATCGTACCTTCATCCTTATCCGTTTTATAATGTGTCTTAATCACGGTAACATCAGAATCAAGAGTATTTTCCTTACCAATATAGATATTAATATCTCCATCTTCTTCCTCAATCGATTGTAACATCTGTTCTTGGTCGAATTTTGTAAATAAATCTTTAATTTTTTCAATATTATTAAATTCTGGTTGCTCTAAGATATTGTTTTTACCAACAATGTTGATATTCTTCTTAGAAAAATCTCGAAACACTTCATAGAAAGTATTATAGATTAGTTCATGTTCCTTCACATATCTTCCAATAATCGGTTTGACTTCAAATTCTAATTTGCTAGACACTTCATCAATCGGAGTTCCCACAACCAAATCATTAATCAAATTTACCGTTTTCGTTACTTCTTCTAAGTCTATAGAATCAAAGGTAATGTTTTTATGTTCAACAAAGCCTTTGTCCGTAACCACAATGACGACAACTTCTGTATCGGTAACGGGAATCGTTCGAACTTCTTTTAATTTATTTTCATGAGAAGCTTTTCCTAGAACGATTGAGGTATAATTGGTCATCTCGGAAATAAGTGCTAAACTTTTTTCTAAAGTATCCGACATCGCTAACTGTTGATTGGAAAAAAGAATTTGAAGTTTTAACATATCTTCTCCATTCATCTTTTTTGCTTCCATTAAATAATCTACATAATAGCGATACCCTTCCTCACTAGGAATTCTTCCACTAGATGTATGGGTTTTCTCTAAGTAACCTTTTTCTTCTAGTTCTGCCATCTCATTTCGAATCGTTGCACTAGAACATTTTAGACGTTTACAGATTAATTTGCTTCCTACTGGTCGAGCAAGTTTAATGTACTCATCGACAATGATTTTTAGCAATTTATTTTGTCTTTCGGTTAGCAACTCTTCACCTCCTGGCACTAATAATTTCGAAGTGCTAATATAGTTATAAAATAAAAATTAGCACTTGTCAAGCACAAAGTGCTAATTTCATTAAAATTTATAAATCAAATAATCATTTCTCAATAACTAGGATAAACACTATATAACCGGAAAGTTAGTTCTAACAGATGAATTGCAGTAGTTGAGCAAGTAACACGAACACGAGAAGAAACTAAATTTTTCCCTGCAACATCAATTGTTGCTGTTGTAATACTACTAACTGCAGACTTTAAGGAAAGGGATGTACTCGCTAACGTACTACCAGAACTATTTAATACAGAAAAAGTACAACTTGGGTAGTAGGTTACTCCACTCCAAACACCAGACGTAACAATAGGAGCGGTATAACGAATATTAATCTTCTTCGCATAGTTCATATTGACTAAAGTAGAATGTTGAAAATATCCAGCACCAAAAGTATAAGAACTTGTTCCGCTTTTTTTCCATTCAATATAGGAAGATGAAAATGATGTTGTTTCAACCGGATGATTCTGTGAATTTCCACCACCACCAGTAAATGTTCTAGTATAGCTCCAACCACCAGTATAACTAGAATACTGATTACCGCTATTATAAACATAAGTAAGTCCCCACACCGCATATAGCGTAACTGCCGAATTAGAGGTATAAGTAGCACCTGATGCATAAGCAACTGCACCACTAGCAGAAGTTGCCCAACCTAAAAATGTATATCCACTTCTTGTTGGTTTTGTACTCGATAAGGTTAGATTTACTCCATACGTTTTCGTTTGTGCTGAAGGGACTCCAGTTCCTCCATTCGCATTATAACTTACAGTATAAGTATTCGTAGTCCATTTTGCATATAAAGTCACTGATGCATTCGCTGAATAAGTTCCTCCTGCTG
>CAJUNG010000008.1 GCA_910587725.1 uncultured Bacilli bacterium | reverse complement strand
CATTATCTATGTTTTGAAAGAACTATTTCATTTATATTTTTTCCTTGGTGAGTATAGCGAAGAGGGTACACCTGTTCCCATCCCGAACAGAGATGTTGATAGATGTAAGCCCTAAAAGTTATTGTTACAGAAATAGTTAAAATTTTAGTTGTGTTGATAGCCTAGTGGACACACCCAACCCCATCCCGAACTTGGAAGTTAAGCACTAGAACGCCGAAAATAGTGTATGCGAAGATAGGAAAATGCAACTATTTTTTTTTGCTTAAAAAAGACTAAATCGATTAAAATTTAGTCCTTTTTTTATGTCCTTTTGTCGGTAGGTGTCTCACTAGGTGTCTCACTTTTCTCTTGTTTTTCCTTAATTTGATTTTGTAAAGAAGTCAAATCATTAGCAAGTGATATCTTTCTTTCTTCGTACATATGACCATATTCATTACTAGTTGTTCTAATATCTTTATGTCTTAGTCTAGTTTTAATATCCTCTAATGTCTTACCCATATTAATTAGTAACGCTGCGTGGCTGTGTCTAAATTTATGTGGTGTAATGTTCTTCTCAATTCCTGCTCGTTTTATATATTTTTTTATCATATCTTGAATAGCCCTACTTCCGACTACTTCACATTTACCTCTATTATTAGCAAATAGGTACCTACTAGTGATATTATGAGTTTTCCTATATTCAAGAAAGGTTATATATGTTCCAACTGTAATATCATCAAGATATAAGTCATCCATCGACTCATCTGTTTTAGCAAATGGTCTAATTTTACCATTATAATATGTTTCAGTAATATTTAAAGATGTTCCTTTTTCTGTAGTGATTATACTATCTATAGAAAGTCCTAGTAATTCACTAATTCTTAAACCTGTAAAGAATAGTAATTGAATTATAAATAAATCTCTAATATTATCAACGACAGATAATAACTTCATAGCCTCATCATAAGTTAGGAATTCTGGTTTTTTCTTAACTTTCTTAAAGTTTTTAACAACTGCTGCTGGGTTATATGTAATTAACCTTCTTCTAACACAATAATTAAGAAAAGCAGATAACTGCTTGTGTATTTTTATAAGTGTTTGATTCGCTAGTCTTTTTTCTTTTTCTCGTGAACAGGTCATAGACATAAGATCACTATGGAATTTCCTAATATGTTCATCTGTAATCTCTGCAATTTTAACATTTCCTAACTTTGGAAGTATTTGATTTTTAAATATTGTCTTTTTTCCTTCAACTGTAGATTCTGCTAAATTACCTTCTCTTACTTTGAGTTCACATTCTTTTATATATGAAGCAAAAACTTCTTTAAAAAGTTCAGTTTTTTTAGGTTGAGGCATATCTTGCTCATTAAATTTTACTCTTTCCTTAGCTATAAAGTTTTGAGCTTCCTTTATAGTTTTAAAATTAGCTTTCCTTTTTTTAATTCTTTTATTATATATCTTATCATATAAGTTTAGACTTACTGCATAAGTACCATTAGTTTTATGTTTATAAATATACTCATGGTCTATTTTGTCGTAATCATCTTTAAAATTTATCATTAATTAAATCTCCCATCTTTTCTAATTTTGTAATTAGTGCTATAATAGGAGTACAGAAAAAAAGTTGTTCTATGCGAGATTAATTTTTATTCTGTACGCTTTATAGCGTTTGGCTAGTGTTGGTAGCACTAGCTCTTTTTTATTTGTCTTTATTTAAAATATTTGTTTTTAAATCGTGTAGTATTTCTTCAATAGATATTAAATGTATTTTATTCATATCTGATGTTTTCAAAGAAACATTTCTATTATCTGTAGTCTTTAGTACAATTCTGTCTCCTGATAATTTTTCTATTTCTTTACTGGAAAACTTTTTTAATTCGTTTATATGTTTAGTATCACTCTGATAAGAATCCCATAAATAACTTGCTATGTATGAAAATATTCCAGTAGTATCTTCATTTTGAAGTAAAAAGTCTATTGCTTTATGACTTCTTGTTGCTTCTTCTTTAAATATTTGCAAAATTTTATCATCATTTATTAAATCGTTATAAGCTTTTAAAATTTCAATGCTATTATCAGATAATCCAGTAACTTTATGAACTATTTTAAAATCTTCATTAAGACTTGGTGAGTTAGTAAACCCTAATAAATAATCTGTACTAACAGAAAAATGTTTAGCAATAATTATCAACTTCTCTATGTTTGGTACTTGTTCTGCTTTAATATAAGCATTAATACTAGCTTTTCCAATTCCAGTTTCGCGTGCTAAGTCGCTTTCATTTTCGTTTTTTTTATCTAAGCACACACATAAATTGTAAGCAAATTTTACTATATCTTCATTTCCTTTAGCATTTTCCATTGCTTTTTCTCTATCAAATGTAGATACTTTACTATCTAATGTGTATTTTCTTTTCTCGTTCTTTTCCATCTATACCCTCCGTTCGTTTTAAAGAATTTTTATGTCAAAAAGTTCTTTTTTGTTTTAAAAAACGAAATATGTTCAAAATATAATATTTTATGTTATTATATGTTTTGTAAACGGAACAAAAACAATAATTTGTTCGGAATACACATTGATTATAACATTAATTTAATGTTATTGTCAATTAGAAAAGAAAGGAGAAGTATTATGTCTATAAAAGAAAAGAGAGAGAATTCTAATTTGAGTTTCGAAGAAGTAGCGCTTATGTGCGGATTAGATGTTCCTACGGTGATTGAATGCGAGAACAATTCAAAACATAAAAATTCATGGGCCATGAATATTATCTTAGAGATATTAGGCACAGATTAAGATAACTTTATTATTTAAAGATTAAATATCGCATAGAACAAATATAAACAAGGAGGTACAATTATGTGTAATGTGATGTTGGATGTTAAGGGGCTTTCTGAGTACCTTAACATTAGTGTTTCGCTAGTTAGAAAACTAGTGAGAAATGGAGATTTACCTCACAATAGATTAGGGGTTAAAATATTATTTTCAAAAATGGAAATCGACAGATGGCTTTTAGACCATCAAATTAATAACAATTAAAAAGGAGAGATATTATGAAAGACAATGAAAAAACGATAGTTTTAAACTTTAGAGATTATACAGCGCTTATTGATAAGGATTTAGAGAGAGTAAATATCTCCTCTAATCATACAGAACTTATTAATAATGATGAAAGTGGAGTTGAAACTGTGAATATGACATTTAGCAAAAAAGAAATATTAACTATTGCTGGTTGCATAGACACCAGTTTTGCAAGATTTGAAGTTGGAAGTAAAGAAGTAAATATTAGTTCAGATTTTGATGTGTTTATTGATGAAGTTGATAGAGGAATAAAAATTCCAGCACAAGAAATTAGAGAAATTGCAAAGTATTTTATTGAAAGCGGGGACATTATGAAAGAAAGTAGCACAACCCAAGATATTTACAATAGTATCATAAATTCTAATGGCAATAAACCTGCTGGAGAAATAGTAAAACCTATTGAAGCAGCAGGACAACAACCTAAAAAAGTACAAAGTCTTTATGATGCTATCGTAGAGATGATAGATAAGGAATCAAAAGGAGGAACTGACAATGAATCAAAATAATACCATTGATTTTGCAAGTGTGGATAACATACTTGCAAATCTAGATATTGATTATAAGGACCTTAGTGTTCTTACAACTGATTCTAAAGAATTAAGATTAGTTGATTACTTTTTTAAATCTATTACTTGTAATGATGAGGAAATAGAGAATTTACTTTATGAAGTAATAGGGGGTTCACTATGTAAGACTTCTTGTCTTTGTAAGGGATTTATCTTTAAAGGAGAGGGAAGAAACGGCAAAAGCAAGATATTTAGAGTCATTGAGGCTCTGCTAGGAGATAAACAATGTTCTCATGAGCATTTAGAGAATCTATCAGGGAGTAGATTAGGCGGTAAATCTACTGTTAAGAACTTAAAAGGGTGTACTGTGAATATAAGTGAGGATCAGAAGCAACCGAAGTTTGTTAATACATCACTTATTACTAGAATCATCTCGGGAGAACCAATTGCAATAGAGGAAAGAGGTAAACACATTGAGGACTTAGTTCCTTATGCAACAATGTTGTTTTCAGTAAACGAAGTTATAGATTTTAAGGGAACAGGGCTATATCTTACAGATAGATTAGTTGTTATACCTTTTAATGCGACTTTTACTGATAATAACAATAATCGATTAATTAATATTGCAGAGGAATTATGCCAACCTAAAGCCTTGCAAATTATAGCAACTAGGGCTATACAAGCATTTAGCAAAGTATTAGAGAATGGCAGGTTTACTATTCCAACTATTGTAGAAGCTGAAACTAAGAAATATTTTCTTGAATGTAATAATATTGATGAGTTCTGTGAACTTTATCCTATTAATACCATTATAATTAAATCTAAATATTATACTGAATATCGCAAATGGTGTGATTATAATAACAAACAAGCAGTTAGTAATGAGATATTTGGCAAACGAATTATAGCACTAGGATATAGAGCAGAACGATATTCATTTGGTAAATCAAGACATACTTACTATACTGCTCCAAAATTTAACAATATAGAGAGTAGAGATATTTATAATAAGTTTCTTGCTTATTGTGGCTTGTGTGAAGAAACCGAAAGAGTTAAGAGCGACAAGGCTTTAGAAGAAGATTATACTACATTTGATAATTATTTATGGAATTTTGAATGTAAAAAGAGTAATGATATAGGTAACAGTTAAATATCTATACAATGCACCCTGAGTTCCCTAGAGGCTCTAGGAGAGGTCTTATTATATAAGGCGATAAAATTTTTGTAAAAATATATATGCCTCTTTAGGGCTTCTAAGAAGCTCCTAGAGAGGTTTTATTATGGGATTGTCCTATGCCACTATGACAAAGGGTAAGTGATTTTATTGATATTCTTAAATACATTTCTCCATTATTAAAGTACTTTAATAAGTGTATTAATTAGAGATACATTTCGCGAAAAAACGCACTATGTTAACTAATGATTATGATGTTAAGCAAAAGGATATTCTTATGTCTATAACTATAATTAAATTTAACATCAAAAATTAGACTAACACAATGCGTTATACCTAAATATATACTACTTTTGCTAACAAATTTCATTTTATGATTTTTATTATTTATCTATATTTAACTATAAGAAAACTATAGATATTTCACTATAGTTATTCTTACAAATATTTTATTAAATTACTCTTTATTACTTTTTGTTTTACTACTATTAAATTATCTCTGTTTTGTTTTTGTTTTTGTTTTGTTTTAATTTTTACTAATATTCTTTTTCATATTTTTTAAATCATTAATTTTATTATTTTTTCGATTACTATTAATATTTCACTATCATCTTTTTCCTCATCTCTCACACAGAATTAGAAAAAGCGTAAGCCTATTCCATATCTTGTGCTTACAAATTAATATACGAATTAGATTTCATTCTTAACTAGTATTTTATCGATTAAGCCATATTTTAGTCCTTCTTCTGCATCAAACCATTTATCCTTTAATTGAATGTCATGTCTAACTTTTTTTATGGTCTTGCCTGTGTTCTCCGCTAATAGTTTAATAATTCGCTCATTTAATGTATTGGTATGTTCAAAGTCAACTTTCAACTCTCCAACTTTTCCAAAATTAAATGAGGATACTTCGTGAATCATAACTTCACTATTAGGGGTTATATATCGTTTGCCTTTTGTTCCGCCACTAAGAAGCACAGCCGCCATTGAAGCACAGCGACCTAAACATATTGTAACGACATCACTCTTAACCATTTGCATAGCATCATAAATAGCCATTCCTGCTGATACAGCCCCACCTGGGGAATTAATATAGAATATTATATCCTTCTTGCTTTTAGTAGCATCTAGTTTTAATAACTGCTCAACTATTTCTTGTGCAACTTCTGTATCAATAGTTTTATTTAAACAGATTACACGGTTATCAAATAAGTTAATGTCAGAGGGTGTTTTAGGCTTAGTTTCTTTCTTTTTCTTCTTTTTAGTTTTAGACTTAGACTTAGTTTTAGCTTCTTCCATTTTAAACCGCCTTTCTACTTGATAAAAATGTTACTTTTTCTGCAATTACTTCTAATTTATCTTCTTTGTTTTGCATTCTACCTTTAATACCTACTAAATCGCCTTTTTTACAATATTCACAGGTATTTACTGCTATTGTATTCCATAAGACACAGGGAATAAAATCAGTTTCATATTCTCCATTTTCATTCTTATAACTTCTAGGTACTGCTAATTTTAATGAAGTAAATTTTCTTTCATTTTCTGTTTCGTTTATTTCTAGGTCTGAAACAACACGACCTACTAATACTATTTGATTTAACATTATATTTCATTTCCTTTCTATAATTAAATTTTGTATGTTTTCTTAGTCTTTAAATGTGCAATTCTATATGGTAGATTTAACTTGTCAAAGTCGTGTGCATCTTCGCCATGTATAGGTATTATTACTTTAGGTTTAACGATATTACAAACTTCTTCGATTCCTTTAGCTGTTGCATGACCGCTAGTATGCAAATAATAGTATTCTTTTGGAACAAAATTAACAATACCTTCATCAGCAGTAGCACCTTGTAAGTATCCTAACCATTGAGAGTAAATAAATATGTTATCTTTGAAGTTAGGACTATGAATAAACTTCTTTGAAAAGTAATTACTTCGTACTAGCATACAAAAACCTTTATCTACCATTTCTTCATAAAACTTGCTGTCAAAACTTTTAACATCTGAAAAATCGTAGTAGTCTTTATACTTTTTACTAGTTTTAGTTACATAATCAAGTATTTCTTTTTGGTAGATATCACATATAAACAGTTTTTCTCCCGTCTTTTTATTAGCATGATAAAAAGAAGCTATCCTATCAATATTAGTAGAAGCACACATTATAAAGACATACTTATTATTCTTTATTAACTCAATGGCTTCTTCTTGTAGCTTTAACTCGGACATAAAAACTTCATCTAATCTTGAAAGAGTAGTATGTTCACAAATGAGTACATCAACATTTCCTATTTCCTTAAGTGTTTTGTGTATATCTTTACCATCAGGACCATGTGTTCTAAAATCTCCAGTATGTAAAACTCTTTTTCCTTCTGTTTCAATAAGAAACATATAACTATCAAAAGCGGAGTGATTTACAGGAATAGGGGTTATTTTAATATCTCCAATTTCTAAAGGTATATCTTGTTTAAATGTTTTGAAAGTTTTTAATCTATCAATATGTTCTTGTGTAACTTCTGCAATTCTAGGCTCTTTCATTTTCTTTTGATAGATCATAAAAACTTCTTTTGCTTGTTCTCCTATGTAAATGGGTACTTCCTTATTAACTTGCATATACTCGCCAATATGGTCTAAATGATAGTGAGTGATGAAAACAGCATCACATTTTTTACTAATATTAGCAACATTCACTTTGACTTTACTTGTACTATTTGGAAGATTAGAGCCTACATCAATAAGTATTCTAGTTTTTTTACTTTTGATTTCAGTTAGGCATCCGCCAATTTGATTAATCCCCCTATGAATTTTAATTTGCATAGATATTTTCCTTTCTTTATTTTTAAGTAATAGTAATTTACACATTACTAGCACCTAATAATAAAATACCATAACCGGTTTTATAAATCGTAATACAAAACAAAAAGAAAATTTTATATACATTTAAAAACTCATTGTCCTACTTGGATAATGAGTTTTATTTTAAATTACAAAATTAAATCATTTCACATAACAATATTATTGCTCTTCAACCATAATATTGTTATTAGTTTTATCTGTTTCATCATATCTTGTATAATACGTACTTCCATTTACTAATTTATCAGCACGATATTTATACTCGGTCCAACTTTTTTCACTTTTATAGCATGTTACTGTATCATCTGTATATTCATACTTTCCTTCTATTTCTGACACAACTGAACCATTTAGATATTTGGTCTCTACATAAGTTCCATTATTTTTTAACTCAAGATACACATATCCTTGCTCACCACCAGTAGAATATAAACTTCTCCATGTTCCTACAAATTTGTTACTTTTACCACAACCTGTTAAACCTAACACTAAAATAAAAACTAAAGAAACTATTAAAACTTTTTTCATAAACTTTTCACTCCTTCTACATACCTATATTACAACAAAACAAAAGGAACACGATACTACCTTGTGTTCCGACTGCTTGATGTTGGGTTAACTGCATACTGCCACCAACATTTACTGCAATGTCGGATTTTAGCACTTCTTACCGACAACATGATTATAGCATAAAAATTAAAATAATGTCAACAACTTTGTAGAGAGATACCTTACAAAATTTTGTTAGGTAATTCTTTACAATATTTATAGAGGTGTTGATATGAGATTAAATAAACCAATTAAAAAACTAAATTATGATGCAGACATATACAATACCATTCGTAGAAACATTAAGAAATATAGAAAGTTAAGAGGATTAACCTCAGAGGAACTATCAGAAATGGTAGATTTATCTCACGAATTTATAAGACAAATTGAAAGTGAGAAAGTTGCATATAATTTTTCTGTAGATACACTATATAAAATATCAGTTGCTTTAGATGTTAGTATAGATACCTTAACAAAGAAGTAAAAAACTAAAATAAGATATTTTTATATACAGGTTATAGTTCTTGTTATATTTATATACGAAGTATATAAATATCTATTAATTCTATTCATTATCAACAACCTTAATAATAAAATACCATAGTAGTTTTTATAAGTTGTAACACAAAACAAAAATAGGTACTATGGTGTAGACTAGCTCTTTATTATTGAAAATTTTACTATGCCACCATGACAGATACATTAGAACAATTTGCATAGTTGTCCTTAAAGTATATAAATATCTATTAATTGAAGAACATTATGTGCTATTATCTAATTAATTCTAGTGGAATAGGGCTATGCCACTATACCATATAAAAAATTAGCAGGTGTCCCACTAGGTGTCCTAAAATCTAAAATAACCTATGATAATTTAGAATATTATAGGACACCTTCAAAAAATTAAAAACCACGATAAAATAAGGTGTAACAAGATGTGATAATAGTAAAAAGTGTCCATCCCGAACACAGAAGTTAAGCTCTTCAGCGCCGACGATAGTGATTTTCGCTAAAATAGGACCTTGCCAAGGATTTTTTTTGTGTTTTTGTTTAATTTACTCTCCATTCTGAATTGATTAGATGGGTAATTAGATAAGAAGACATAAAAAAGGGATTCACGATTTAGAGTAAACAATACATTTATGGAAATAAAATATCATTGAATTTTGTAACCTTTTTAAGTCATTAGTAAATAGAAAGTTATGCTTTGATATAGCGAAGAGGTATATAGTTCCACTCGATAGAAGTAAAGCTTGTCTTTATTGAAAACATTGAACAACTATAATTCAAATCCTTTTTTGTTTTTGGCCCATTTATTTTGAAAATTCGCATTAAAGAGTAGACAATTACCCTAATTTTTGATAAAATCAAATTAGAATATGAAGGAGGTAGACCTCATGAATGATATTGTAATGGCAATCAAACAAAATGAACAAGAGGATAATAAAAGTTTTATCAGACGTGCAATAACTGAAATAGGAAATGCAAAAGGGCGTCTTGAATTTTCAGATGGTACAGTAGTTCCTGTTTATGATTTTGATTTAAATAGCGTAGAGGCAGAAAATGATATTTATGTATCGTATATACACTTAAGAAATCCAGATATCACAGCAAAAGAAACAATAGACGCGATTCGTTTATTAGAAAAAGCTGCACTTGAGACCGCAGAAAGTGAGCCAGACCTTGTAGCAAAATTAGAAGAACAAGCAACATACCTAAAGAAGAAATACGATGATGATTTTAAGGATTATCAAATAGAGTATACAAAGGATGCCAATTGGGCAGCAAAATATAAGGATGAAATAATTGATGAATCAGTAAAAAAAGTCGCTTTAATGAAACAGGAGCAACAAAGAATCGCACGGGAATATGATACCTTCTTAGAAAAAAAAGCAGAAGTTCAGAAAAAATATGCGGCTGAAAAAGAAAAGCTAAAACAAAGTGTAGAGAAACTAAATTTCATCATGGCGACAAATATGAAAGATACTGCCGCATTAAAAGCGGAAAATGCTAATTTAGAACAGGCAACGTTTGGTATAGAAAGCTGTGAAGAGTATTTAAGACATCATGAAGGATTGAAAGCAGATGCTCAAGAAATTGAGCGCCAAATAAAGAAGATAGAAAAAGAGTTTGAAGAACAACGAAAAGAAATTCTAGATATGCTAGCTAGAAAATATGGCCCTATCGGCAAGAAAGGCGTTCATCAGATCGAAAAGTCAGAATACTTTAAAATGTTAATGGATAACTATCAATTAATAAATAGACAACTATCTTGTATGAAAAATCCTTCTTTGATTACAGAACAATTGTTAGATGCTCTTACAAAAGGTGAAAACAAAGAGGTAATTGCTGATTTAACTAGAACACTAGTATCAGGAATTAAAGCAACAAGTGTAATTGGTGCTTTAGATGACGAAGAAATAACTAGCGTAGGAAGTGAGTTACAGAAACTCGAAGAACAAAAGCAAAAATTATCTGCCGCCTTAAATAATAAGAACCTTTATATCAATCAAGTAAAAATGCAAGAAGATAATGAAAGAGTTAATTATGCGACGAATAGAGTAATGACATGCGAGGCAAGAATTGCTGAGTTAAGACAAGAGCTTACTAGAGTAAACGAAAAACAGGAAATACGGGCAAAAAAGATAGAGCTAAAAAAAATAACACAAGCAATCAAGAAGTTTGAAAAACTAAATGAGATGATTAAAGATATCGATCCTAACTTATCAACTACTTACAAAAATCATATCACAAAGTTAACAGAGGATAAAACCGCAATACAAGGACAAATCGAAGAAGCTAAGAAACGTGGAAAACCTAGAAGTATTTCAGAGATTACCAAGGAAATTGGAAGACTTGAAGTGGAAATTAGTGAAAATAATGAATTAATTGCCTCTATTTCCAATAGAAAAGAAGAGGACTACATCAATTACGAACAAAAAACAGGGGATACAGTAAAATTAAATCAAGTAAAACATGAAATTGATTTTCTTAAACGCAAACAAGGCTTTTTAGAGAAACATGATGTCTACGCACTATCAAGTAAAATTATTAACTCCTATAGTCCGAAAAAAGACTACAAAACGGAATTAGAAGCAGAATCTTATTTAGATATTGATGAAGATTTTGTAGAAACAGAAATTGTAAATTATGAAGATGCGAAAGATTCCTTAACAGAAAAAGTAAAAGCACCAAAATTCTTAAAACGTGTGGGAGCAGCGATTGGCATTATGGCAACAGCAGGAATATCGGTAATTTCTTTTGCAAAAGCAAAATTAATTAGAAATACTGAAGCAAAAAAAGAAGACTATGTAATTACAGATAACGTAGAAATGGATACAGACCAAGTCGTAGAAAATCCGTCAAATAAAATGGAAGAAGTCACTTTCCAAACGATTCCAAATAATTTAACTACACTTCCAGTAGAAAAGAAAGAAGAACTAAGTTTAGAAAATCAAGAGGATTGGTCGAAAATTGCGGAACGGAATGTAATGCAGCTACTATATGGAAACGAAGAAACTGCTCAGGATGAGACAAAAAGAATAAGATAGTGGAGGAAATATGGAAAATAGAATTAATAAAATTATGACATTGAAAGACGGAAAAAAATACATTGTACTAAATCAGGCAATTTATAAAGAAACAAATTACTTCTTTGTGGTTCGAATTACAGAAAATGAAAACGATGTTACTGATGAATTTAGAATTATTGAAGAAGTATTAAAAGATGGAAAACGATATATTAGAAACGTTGTGGATAAAAAGATGATAGAATTACTTTCTAAATATCTAAAACCAGCAGTTTAATAGGAGACAGCTATGGATTTTGATATCAATGAATTATTTGAAGAGCGCTATTCTTTAGATGGCGTTTATGAAGAAATTATTTCCTTTGATGCTATTTCAGAAGTTTTATTAAACGCATCTAGAAACGAAGAATTTCGTCAAAAGATGATGGAATACATTAAGAATCCACTAAACTCATAAAAAAGTTTTTAAAATTTCGAAAATAGGTTGAATAATCTATTTTTTTTTTGCTATAATGAAATAGGATACCCGAGAAGGAAAGAAAGGCATGTGATTATTATGTATAAAATAACAAGTAGAAGTGAGAAGGACACAATTGAACTTGCCCAAAACATTGAAAGTGAAAAATTTCCGAACATGGTCATTTGTTTACAAGGAGACCTAGGAAGTGGAAAAACAGTGTTTACCAAAGGATTTGCAAGTAGTTTAGGCATTGAAGAAACCATTACCTCTCCAACATTTAATATTATCAAAGAGTATCCAAATGGAGAAATGGATTTATATCATATGGATGTTTACCGACTAGATGGGGTAAAAGAAGATATTGGTATTGAAGAATACTTTCATAAAGATGGAGTTACCATCATCGAGTGGTCAGATATGATTGAAGATATTTTACCAGAAGAAAGATTAGAAATTAAATTTAAAATATTAGATGATGTTGAAGATACTAGAGTGATTCTGATTACACCTTATGGAAAGAAGTACGAAGACTTATGCGAAGCAGTATTATAACTTTATTTATCGATACATCTTCTAGTTTTTTATATAGTGGTATTGTGAAAGATGAACGATTGATTGCTGAAGTTAAAGAAAATTTGGGAAAGAAACTATCTGAACAGGCACTAGTAAAAATAGAAGAGATGTTTCATCTGGCAAAAATAACACCTAAAGAAATTGATAGAATCGTCGTCGTAAATGGGCCTGGTTCATTCACTGGAGTAAGAATAGGGGTAACAATTGCCAAAACTTATGCATGGGCTTTAAAAAAGGAAATTATCCCCATTCGTAGTTTAGAAGCCATGGCAGTATCGACTAAAGAAAACAAGTTAAAAGTGCCATTTATCGATGCTAGGCGTGGTTATGTTTTTGCTGGAGTGTATGATAAAGACAATCAAGTAGTTTTAGAAAATCAGTATATAGAACTTTCTAAACTAAAAAGCTTTTTAGAAGGAAAAGAAGAAAATGTTGTATGGATTGGAAATGGTTCTTTGCTAGAAGAAACTGTTAAAGAATATAATCCTGATATTTTACAAATTGTAGAGTTCACAAAAGAAAGACCTCCAATTAATCCCCATGCAGTAAATCCAGAATATTTAAAGCGGACAGAAGCAGAAGAAACCAAAGGAATTGAAGCATCATGATAGAAGAAATCTCTTTAGACGAATTTTCGCAAATAGAGAACCTAAGAGAAAGTTTTCCACAAACACCTGTGGAAATTTATGCCAAAGGAAAAAAAGAAGATGCTCCTTTTACAAAGTGTTATGTGATTAAAGAAAAGAAAAAAGTGATTGCGATAATGCTTTTAGACTTTATCTATGAAAGAATGGAACTATTACAACTAGAGGTAAGAAAAGAATATCAAAATCAAGGCTATGCACACCGTTTATTAGAATCCTTAATTGCCCTTGCAGAAACAACACAAAAAGAAAATATTACGCTAGAAGTACGAGAGGATAACCTTGTAGCCATTCATTTGTACAAAAAATATGGTTTTCAAGAGTGCTCACTAAGGAAAAATTATTATGGTGAGAAAAACGCTATTTTGATGGAAAGAAAGATGATGTAAAATGAAGGAAGAAAAAGATATATATATTCTAGGAATTGAAAGTAGTTGTGATGAGACAAGCTGTTCGATAGTAAAGAATGGTACAGAGGAAATCGCAACAGTAATTCTCTCCCAAATTGATGTCCATAAAAATTTTGGAGGGGTTGTTCCGGAAATTGCCAGTCGACATCATGTAAAAAATATTACTATGGTTATCGAAGAATGCTTAGAAAAAGCAGGAATGACATTAGAAGATATCGATTCTATTGCAGTAACCGAAGGACCGGGATTAATCGGTTCCTTACTTGTTGGTATGGAAGCGGCAAAAACTTTGAGCTTTGTTACTGGAAAACCACTGATTCCTGTTCATCACATTGCAGGACATATTTATGCCAACAATTTAGAATCAAGAATGACTTTCCCCCTTCTATGTCTTGTTGTAAGTGGAGGACATACGGATTTGATTTATATGGAGAAAGATTATTCTTTCCAAAAAATTGGTGGAACATTAGATGACGCTATTGGTGAGTGTTACGATAAAGTTGCAAGGGTAGTAGGAATCAATTATCCAGGTGGACCGATGATTGATAAACTTGCTAAAGAAGGAAGACATACTTATCAGCTACCAACCCCATTAAATGATGATAGCTATAACTTTTCATTTAGCGGATTAAAAAGTGCAGTAATTAATTTAGCGCATAATTTAGAGCAAAGAGGAGAAAAAATCAATAAAGAAGATTTGGCGACCTCTTTTCAAGAAACGATCGTAGATACGGTCACCAAGAAAACAATTCATGCAATGAAGGAGTATAAAGTTGACCATTTGATTATCGCTGGAGGTGTTTCTGCCAATAAAAAACTAAGGGATACCCTAACAGAAGAATGCGAAAAAATCGGAAAAACAGTAAGTTTTCCGGCGATGAAATATTGTACAGATAACGCAACGATGATTGCAGCAGCAGCTTATTACGCTAAGAAGCGAGGAGATATCGCTAGTCTTTCGATTAGCAGTAAATCGACTCTTTTATTAAAATAACATCAAAAAACCTAGACGATTTGCTAGGTTTTTTATTTCATTATTTATGCTTTAGTAATATTTTTCTCATCACTTTTTCCACAAATCCAATCGATAGAAAGCTTATACTTTCTAGCAATTTGAATAGCAAATGCAGTCAAAAGCAATGCTCGACCCTTTTCATAAGCACTAATTGTTGACTGTGTTGTATTTAAATAATCAGATAGTGCTTTTTGGGTAATATTATGTTCCTTTCTGAATGCCCGAAGACGTTTTCCCACTTCTACTTGGTCTAACGCATCTAATTTTTGAGAATAATTTCTGATGCGTGTAAAGCCACAAATGTAGTCAAGGGAACAATCCGTCAAATTGGCAAATTGATTGAGTCTTCTAAGTGGGATAATCTCTTTTCCTTTTTCCCATCTAGAGTAAACTCCTTGTTTGATTCCAAGTCGTTCAGACATTTCCATTTGTGTTAAGTCTAAGTCTTCACGAATGTCTGCCATTCTAGTAATCAAATCATTAATTCTCTCCATTCTTCATCACCTATTACTATTTTCGCAAGTTTATAGGTATTTCCATACTTTTTATACGCAAATATGATGAAAAAAGAAAGAATTTAGAAAAACATTCCAAAAGGAAATTTAAAAACACCACTTCTTGAACTTTCTCATATAATAAAATGTATGGAGGAGGAAATATGAAAAAAATTTTAGGCGTTCTCATTGTCTTGGTTATTTTTATTACTGGAAGTATTCTAATCTTTAAAAATGACAATAAGGAGAACAATTTAACAAAACTTACAGTGGCAGAAGTTGCCCACACAATCTTTTATGCCCCAGGATATGCAGCAATTAGTGAAGGGTATTTTGAAGAAGAAGGATTAGATATCGAATTGATTTTAACACCAGGTGCAGATAAAGTAGCTGCGGCGGTATTATCTGGGGATGCGGATATCGGTTTTTCAGGAAGTGAAGCAACAATTTATGTATATAATGGAGGAGAAAAAAATTATTTAAAAACATTTGCACAAATTACACAGAAAGATGGATCTTTTATCGTGTCACGTGAAAAATATGAAAACTTTACTCTTGCTGATTTAAAAGGAAAAGATATCATTGGAGGACGTGCAGGAGGAATGCCAGAAATGACATTTGAATGGGCATTACGTCAAAATGGAATCGATCCAAAAAAAGATGTCAATATTGATACGTCAATTGCCTTTGCCGCAATGGGAGGAGCATTTATTGGAGGTCAGGGAGACTTTGTAACTTTATTTGAGCCAACTGCTCTAGAAGTAGAACAACAAGGTCTTGGATATGTAGTGGCAAGTGTAGGAGAATTAGGAGGAGTTGTTCCTTATACTTCTTATAGTGCAAAAATATCTTATATTGAGGAACATCCAGAAATCATCGAAAGCTTCCGTAAAGCGTTACAAAAAGGTTTAGATTTTGTTCATCAATCAAGTGATGAAGAAGTAGCAAACTCTATATTAAAATTTTTCCCTGACACTTCACTCAATGATTTAACTAACGTTATTGCTCGTTATCGTGGAATCGATGCATGGCCAACAACAACAGAATTTACAGAAGCGTCTTTCAAGCACCTTCAAGAAATCATGATGGCATCTGGAGAACTTGAAAAAGAAGTTCCATACAAAGAATTAATCTATTTCAAGGATTAGTATGAAAAAACCATTATTAAAAATTAAACATTTAAAGAAAATATATCATGATTTAGAAGGGGAGACAGATGCTGTAAAAGATTTTACTTTAGATATATACGATCAAGAGTTTATTGTAATCGTAGGACCTTCAGGATGTGGAAAAAGTACAATTTTATCAATTTTGGCAGGGCTAGAAGAAAAATCAGAGGGTAAAATCGAAGTAGAGAAAGAGAACTTAATCACAGGATACATGTTACAAAAAGATTCTTTATTTCCTTGGCTTACAATATTGGATAATTGTTTACTAGGATTGAAGGTACAAAAAAAGTTGACGGAAGAAAGCAAAAAAAGGGTAATTCGCCTATTAAATACCTATGGTCTTGGAGAGTTTCAAGATAAATATCCAGATAGTTTATCTGGAGGAATGAGGCAGAGAGTAGCATTAATTCGAACACTTGCTATTGATCCAGATATTTTACTTCTTGATGAACCATTTAGTGCCTTAGACTATCAAACACGATTAGCATTGTCAGATGATGTTTTTCGAATTATTAAACAAGAAGGGAAAACAGCAATTATGATTTCCCATGATATCGGAGAGAGTGTATCACTTGCAGATAGAATTATTGTACTCACGAAGAGACCAAGTGTGATTAAAAACATTTATACTATTGATTTAACGGGAAAATCTAGTCCAATCGAGAATAGAAAATGTAAAGAATTTTCTACTTATTATGATCAGATATGGAGGGATTTAGATGTCCATATATAGCCAAGAACATAAAGAATTTTTAAAGAAGAGAAGGCGAAGAAAAATCGTGGTTGGTGTATCACAAATTTTTGTCCTTTTATTCTTCTTGGGAATTTGGGAACTTGCTGCAAGATGTGGTTGGATTAATACCTTTTTATCGAGTTCACCAAGTGAGGTGATAAAAACATCACTAACGTTACTTGGACAGAATAATTTATTAAAGCATATCTACGTTACACTTTATGAAACCGTTGTAAGTTTTCTGATTGCTTCTTTTGTTGGATTATTGATTGCTAGTTTATTATGGAGATTTTCATTACTTGCTAGCATTTTTGATCCATATTTAACCGTATTAAATTCATTGCCGAAGGTTGCCCTTGGACCACTAATTATCATTTGGGTAGGAGCGAATACCAATTCAATTATCTTTATGGCACTTATGATTTCCTTAATTATTAGTATCATCAATATATATAATGGATTTATCAGTACAGATAAAAACTATATAACATTAATGGAGAGCTTTCATGCAAAAAAATTTCAAATTTATAAAGATGTCATTTTGCCGGGAAATATAACGACAATAATCAATTGCTTGAAGATTAATATCTCTATGTCATTAATTGGGGTGATTATGGGAGAATTATTAGTATCCAAGGAAGGATTAGGATATTTAATTATGTATGGTTCTCAAGTGTTTAACATCAATTTAGTAATTACAAGTGTAGTGATTCTTGCCATAATTTCCTATGTAATGTACTTCGTCATCAATCTTTTAGAGCAAAAGACCACGAAATAAAAGAAAAGGCTGTAATGAAATGAAATAAATTCATTCAGTCTTTTTCCTTTGGAAAAATAAAAAAGCATTAGAAAATCCTTATCTAACGCAATTTTTGATATCATTAAAAGATGCCTTTATAGATGTTTTTTTGTATTCCTCATCCCATAATCTCTCCACCATTATTGTGTAGCACTTGACCAGTCATATAACTAGAATCATCACTAGCTAAAAATACAAATGTCGGTGCTAGTTCATAAGGCATAGCCCCTCTTGCCATAGCAGAATTTGCCCCAAGAGAAGGAATTTTTTCCTTAACCCAACAAGCTGGTTGCAAAGGAGTCCAAAAAAATCCAGGAGCAATCGCATTGACACGGATATTTTTAAGTGCTAAATTCCTAGCTAATGCTCTAGTAAACCCAACAATTGCTCCTTTAGTAGTAACATAATCAATTAATTGTGGGTCTCCATAAAATGTAGTTACTGAAGTTAAATTGATAATCGATGCACCACTTTTTAAATAAGGAAGTACAGCTTTTGTTAAATAAAACATACCATAGACATTCACCTTCATCGTCCAATCAAACTGTTCATTGCTAATAGAAGATAATTCATCTTGTTGATATTGCACTCCAGCATTATTGACTAAAATATCAATTTTGCCAAATCTTTCTAAGGTCTTTTCAACAATCTCCTTAGAAAATTCGCACTGAGAAATATCTCCAGATAAAATTAAACATTCCCCACCTAAAGATTCAATATAATTTTTGGTGAAATTAGCATCTTCATGTTCATTATAATAAGGAATGACAACTTTTGCCCCTTCTTTGACAAAATAAATGGCTGCACTTCTTCCAAGACCACTATCTCCTCCGGTAATAATCGCAACTTTTCCCTGTAACTTTCCACTTCCTTGATATTCTGGATGGTCAAAAATTGGTTGAGGGTGCATTAAATATTCCTTTCCTGGTTGCACATCCTGTGATTGCTCTGGTGCCATAATCTGATAAGATTTGATTTGTAATCCGTTGTCATTTCCATATTGATAACAAGTATTTCCAAAACAATAGTTAAAATTCATAACGTTTTCCTCCCTGATGTAATATATGAAGAAAAGTTAAGACGTGCGAAAGAAAAAGAATAAGAACTAAGCCATCGCATAAAAAAAGATTAGAGAAGTTTAATTTAAATGAAAGTGGGGAAAACTAAAATATCCATAAGGAAAAAGAAATGAGGGAAAAGTAATGTGGATTTTTCTATTGATTATCACAAGTTGGTTTATCGTTTATAGTGCCTGTGTCGTTGCATCCTTTTGTTCAAGAAAAGAAGAGGAAGAAAACTTAACAAATTTATTAAAGCAATTTAGAGAAAATAATAGAGAATAGGGAAAATGAAATGATTCTAGCATAATTCACCAGGAAAGACGATATAATGTAGGGATAGGTGATAAATATGGAAAATGAAAAATTAAAAAAAGTCTCAATCTTTATAGGAATCATCGCGATTCTAAGTATTTTTGCAGTTGCAATGACGAAGAGTATGAGAAAAGAAGAAAAGGAAAAAACAAAAGAATTGACAGCTACAGTGATGTCTATTGAAAACGGCAAGGTGACCGTACAAGATATGAATAACATAATCTATACTTTTGGAATTAAAGACATCCAAGCAAGTGTTGGTGAAAATATCAATATCAAATATACAGGGGAATTAAATGTGAGTAAGGATTATCAAGATAACGATATTATCGACTACTCAAAAAGTGCACGTTCTGTAGATGAAAATGGAATTCCCAATGATTGGAAAGATAATGGGATTTTTAGTAATTACTACATTTTGGCCAACAACAAATTAAAAAGTATGACGTTAGAGGAAAAAATTGCCCAGTTATTACTTGTTCGCTATCCTGGAACAGGTGCAGAAGAAGTACTAAAGAAATATTCGTTTGGTGGTTATGTCTTCTTTGAAAAAGACTTTAAGGATAAAACAGAACAACAAGTGAAGAATATGATGTCTTCTCTACAAAAAGTTGCTAAAACTCCTATTTTAACTGCAGTCGATGAAGAGGGAGGAAAGGTAGTTCGCGTAAGTAGTAATCCTAATCTTGCTAGCGAAAAATTTGCTTCATCCAAAGACCTATATGCCAAAGGTGGATTAGATGCAATAAGAGTAGATACGATAAATAAAAGTAATGTTTTAGCAAATCTAGGAATTAATTTAAATTTAGCTCCTGTTGTCGATGTTTCTACGAATTCTACAGATTACATGTATGATAGAACGATTGGGGAAAATACACAGATTACTTCTAACTTTGCCAAAACCGTGATTGAAGCAAGTAAAAATAGAGGAGTATCTTATACATTAAAACACTTTCCGGGATATGGAAATAACCCTGATACCCACACAACTGGAGCAACCGACAACAGAACTTACGATGAAATTAAAAACAATGATTTACCACCATTTAAAGCAGGAATTGAAGCAGGAGCAGAAGCAGTACTAGTAAGTCATAATACAGTAACGAACATCGATGACAAAAATCCAGCATCTCTATCTCCTGCAGTACATAATTTACTAAGAAAAGAACTTTCATTTACAGGAGTAATTATTACCGATGACCTTGCGATGGGAGCGGTATCTAGTATTCCTAATGCTAGTGTAAAAGCAATTTTAGCCGGAAATGATATTTTAATTACGACAGATTATGAAGATAGTATGAAACAAATTAAAACTGCAGTAGAAAATGGTGATATTGACGAATCCCTCATTAATAAATTAGCATTCCGCGTTCTATCATGGAAATATGCCAAAGGAATGATGATGGTAAATCAAAAATAAAAATACTTAACGGAGAAAAACCTTCTTCGTTTTTTATTTTAAAATATTGCATTTTTGTGAGTATCTTTTTATAAGTTTTTAAATTGTGTTATAACACCAATTGTAGTTTTTTATAATTGTTTATTTTAAATTCTAAAGTTAAAAAATATAATACAGTTTTTTGATTAGCAAAAAGCAATTATATCCTTACAATTCCTTATAGGAAAGTATCACAAATTAATACAAGGTAGAATATAAACAAATATATATAATGGACCAGAAAAGGCCTTACTAGATTCTATTTCCAAAAAACTTAAAGATAAAAGCGAAAGCAGATAAAAACATACTTGCTATTGACAGATAATATACCTTTATTTTATAAAAGGATAAGATATAGATTTACATGATTAAAAATTCAATAAAATGTCGGAAGCATAAAAAATGACATTTTTATTTTTATAAATTCAGCAAAATAAAAAATCGCATTTATGAATATGTGAACCGTTTTTCATTTACATCTGAGAAAATGAACACTAGGTGAAAAATATGGATTATGATTATATAGGATTAACAAAACGATTGCGAGATGTAAGAGAAGATTTAGATTTAAAACAAGCAGAAATTGCTAGTAGATTAAAAGTTAAACAGGGGAGTTACTCCAGATGGGAAAAAGGAAAAGAAATTATCCCTTTAAATCGATTAAACGAATTTTGTAATATTACAGGTGCAACCATAGACTACGTATTAGGATTAACAAACCGCAATAAATATGCAAAAGTCAAAAAAGAAATAGACTTTCTCGAATGCGGAAAACGATTAAAACATTTTAGAACCAACAAAGATTTAAGTCAAAAAGAATTAGCAGAAAAACTCAATACGACACAATCAACCATCAGTGCTTATGAACGTGGAAAAGTACGGATTCTAACTGCATTTGCTTACGACCTTGCCAAAAACTATTCTCTATCCGTAGATTGGTTATTAGCAAGAAGCGAAACTCCTTATTTACCAAAGGAAGAACTTTAAAAATATACCAAAGAGATTCCTCTATTGGTTTTTTTTGTATGCTGTGGTAAAATAGAAATAAGAAAGTGGGAAGTAGAATGAAAGATTACCTCGAAAAGAATATGACAAAGATATTAAGTTTATTTTTAGTTTTACAACCGATAATTGATTGCTTTACAGCATTTTCGATGAATGTTTTACACCAAGACATCACTTTTGGAATTATCTTAAGAGTCTTCTTTTTAGGTATGCTAATTCTATACAACTTAATAACTACACCCAAAAATAAAAAAAATCTCTTTATTATTTTTCTAACAGCGATTTACATCAGTTTATTTTCCCTTAACATCTATTTGACAAAAGATAGTGCCTGCCTGTTTTATGAACTAAAAAATCTTGCTCGCTATTTATACTTCCCCCTTTTGCTGTGGAACTTATATCAATTGAAAAAAACACATTCAATAGAAATTTCGAAAAAGACCATTTTTATCACGTATGGAATATATCTTGCTTTCCTAATCATCCCGATGCTTACTAATACTGATTTTAGTGGTTACTACGAAGGAAAAGTAGGAAGTATTGGCTGGTTTCACTCTAGTAACGAAATCGGAGCGATTTTTTCTCTGCTTCTGCCATTGATTGTTTTCGGACAACCATTAAAAAAATTACTACTGTATCTCATTCCAATTGCCATCGTTTTCTTCTCCCTTGGTAGCAAAATCACGATTCTTTCATTACTGATTGTACTTTTCATTTACGCCCTTATCCAATTTAAAAATCAATCTATAAAAAGAAAAAAGCAAATCCTTTCTATGTTTATTCCCGCCACTCTTGTAATCCTTATTGCTTTATCTTTTCTTCTTCCTAAAACGGCATTTTACAAAAATATTCAAATCCATCTCGACTTTTTGGAAGTAGATTCAATTACCGATATATTTACCGATAAGAAATTAGTCGACCATTTTATCTTTTCTAGTCGCTTAACCTTCTTAAAAAATACAAGCACTGCCTACAAAGAAGCGACGATTCCGACCAAAATATTAGGGTTAGGTTTCATCGAAAATTATGGGACCGATAAGGTGAATTTAAAGACGATTGAAATGGACCCAATGGATATTTTCTTTCGCCTTGGTATTTTTGGAAGCTTTCTGTTTGTCACTTTACTCCTATTTACAAAAGAAGAACTAAAGAAAAAAAAGAACAGCGAATCCATTTTAGCCATTGCTTTAAGCCTATTCATTGCAAGCTTTGCAGGACATGTATTTACCTCTCCCGCCGTTAGCATCTACCCATGCATCATTTTACTAAACATGATAAAGGAGGAAAAAAGAATATGAAAACAGGAATGATTATTGTCAACTATAATGATTACGAGTCGACAAAGAATTTAATTGAAAATATAAAAAAATATCAATCGATTGAAAAAATTGTCGTTGTAGATAATAACTCTAAGGAAGAAGAAAAAGAAAAACTAAAAAACATCAAATGCAGAAAACTAAAGATTTTATTTCAAGAAGAAAATAAGGGCTATGCTTGTGCGATTAACGCAGGAGCTAAATATTTAATTGGTGAATTTGGTAAATGTAATATCATCGTATCCAATGCCGATATCGTGATTAGTGAAGAAAAACACATCAAGGAATTGTTAAAAACCCTATTTCCAAAAGATGTCGCAGTTTGTGCTCCTGTCATTTTAGAAGGAAATCATTTAAATCGAGGATGGAAAATTCCTACCCCAAAACAAGAAATTTTAACAAGCATTCCGAAACTATACAAAAAAATGGAAAAAAAGTATCGTTATTACAAAGAAGAACATTATCAAGAAAAAGAAAGTGTAGTAGAAGTAGTAAGCGGTTGCTTTTTCTTAATTAAGTCGCCAGTATTAGAAGAAATTTCCTTTTTTGATGAAAATACCTTCCTATATTATGAAGAAAATATCCTAGCAAAAAAACTACAAAAATTAGGATTCAAAACAGTAATTAATAATGAAGTTGTGGTAATTCATCATCATGCCGTCAGTATTGATAGAAATATAAATCAATTAAAAAAATTAAAAATTTTAAGAGAAAGTCAACTCTATTTTGAAGAAAAATATAATGAGGCAAGTGCAGGAGAAATTCGTCTTCTTCGTCTAATCAATGCAATAACGAGAGGTGCCTTAAAGATTTCCTTAAAACTAAAAAACGACAAAAAAGAAAGAAAAAGCAAAAAAGATGCGACGAAAAAAATGTAGTGTAGTAACAAAAAGTTGAAGTTAAGCTACCCTTAACTAGAAAATTAGAGGTCTAATCTTTTAATCAGTGAGACCTTTTTTTGTCTCTTCCTAATTTTTGAGGATTTCCCCGTTAGATTTATGGACAAACAAAAAGATACTTGATATAATGAAATTGCTAAATAATCGTAAAGGGAGGTTTTGAAAATGAAAGGAATTATTTTAGCCGGTGGAGCAGGAACTAGGCTTTATCCGATGACCAAGGTCATTAGTAAGCAATTGCAACCGATTTATGATAAGCCGATGATATACTATCCCCTATCAACGTTGATGCTTGCCAAAATTAGGGATATTTTAATCATTACCACAAGAGATGACCAACCATTATTTAAAAAACAATTAGGGACAGGAGAGGAATTTGGACTAAACTTATCCTATGCCATTCAAGAAGAGCCAAAAGGCCTTGCTCAAGCTTTTACTATAGGAGAAGAATTTATCCAAAATGAACCTTGTAGTATGATTTTAGGAGATAATATTTTCTATGGAAATGATTTTGTCAAAATGCTACAAGAAGCGAGAAGTGTAGCAGAAGAGGGACTTGCGGTAAATTTCGGAAAGAAAGTGAAAGACCCCAAACGATTTGGAATTATGGAATTAGATGACGAGCAAAATATTCTTAGTGTCGAAGAAAAGCCAGAATATCCAAAAAGTGATTTTGCCATTACGGGACTTTACTTTTATCCTAGTGATATCGTAGAAAAAGCGAAATTAGTTCGTCCATCGAAAAGAGGAGAATTAGAAATTACTTCAATTAATGAGATGTATTTACAAGAGAAACGATTAAAAGCATGTCTTTTAGGGGGAGGATTCTCTTGGTATGACGCCGGAACAAATAAAAGCTTTATCGATGCGAATAACTTTATTTATAATCGACAGGAAGAACGAGGAGAAATTATTGCTTGCCCAGAACAAATCGCATTAGACAACGGTTGGTTATCTAATGAACAAGTATTTGAACAAGGTTTATTAATGAAAAATAATGCATATGGAAAATATTTAATGGATTGTGCGAAAAAAAAGATAATTAAAAAATAAAGTAAAGAAAAGAGGCAGTAAAAATGAAAATTACAAACACAAACTTACTCGATTGTTATATTATAGAACCAAATCGATTTGGTGATGAAAGAGGATATTTTTCTCCTTACTTTATTCAACAAGAATTAAAACAATTAGATTTTCAAGGTGTAGTACAAGCAAATCGAAGTAAAAGTTGTAAAGGCGTTGTTAGAGGTTTACATTTCCAAGAAAATCCAAAGTGTCAAGCAAAACTCGTTGAAGTGATTAGGGGAGCAGCCATTGATGTTGTCGTCGATATCCGAGCTGACTCTGAAACATTTGGGCAATCTACCTATGTTTTATTAACGGAAGATAATAACCAACAACTTTATGTGCCAAGAGGTTTTGCCCATGGATTTGTTAGCTTAGAAGACAATACCATTTTTCAATATTTAATTGATAATGATTATGCCAAAGACTTGGAAGGTGGTATCCTTTGGAATGACCCTGCACTAAATATTCCTTGGGAAGCGTTCTTTCAAGAATACGGAATCACAAATCCGATTTTATCAGAAAAAGATATTTGCCGTGAACCACTTTCAAAATGTAAGGTAAAATTCTATAGAAATCAAAGCGAATAAAAAATCAACCACATAAAAAACAGAAATTTGTGGAAAAATAAAGTAGTAAAATACTTCCAGAAGGAAGGAGATGACAAAATGTTTAGTCATGGAAATGCAAAAAATAATGTCCTTGGAAAAAAAGAAGAAGCGAATAAATATCATGAAGCTTGTCAAAAAATAGACTTAAATAACGTAAACGATAGCCATTCAATTATCGTAAATAATGTCAAGAAAAACTCTGTTTGCCTCGATGTTGGATGTGCATCAGGTGCAATTGGAGAATCCCTGCACCAAGAAAAGAACTGTCAAGTCATAGGAATTGAAATAGATAAAACAGCGATTCAAATTGCCGAAAAAAGGAATTGCTATCAAAAAATTTATCCCTGTTCAATTACGGAGGAAAAAAGTGCTAAATATCAAGAATTTGAACGTGATGAAACAACCTATGACTACATTATTTTTGCTGACATTTTAGAACATTTAGTCTCTCCAGATAAAGTAATCATGAATTTGAGCAAGAAACTAAAACCAAAAGGAAAAATTATCATAAGTATTCCCAATATTGCCCATATTGATATCTTATTAGGACTGATTAATCGAACATTCAATTACAATCATTTAGGAATTTTAGATAACACGCATTTAAGATTCTTCACTAAAAATTCGTTTCGTGATATGATTCGTAACCTATCAGAAACTTATGGGATTTCCCTTCAAGTAAAAGAAATTGGCAAAACTACTTGTATGACAGAAGAGGCGATTCATCATCCTGAACTTCTGAGTATTTTAAATCAAGATAACGAAGTAGATGTTGTACAATACATTTATGAACTAACTTTAGCAAAGGGTGAAATCCAAGAGCAAAAAGAAATCGATTATTGTCAATGTTTGGAATCCACTTTAAAAAGTCAAAAAACAAGCTTAGAAGAATTAGCAAAAGTAAAAGAAAATTACAAAGCATTAGAAGAAGAATATCAAAAATTGAAAACCGAATACCAAAACGTAATCAATAGCAAAAGTTGGAAAGTGACTAAACCATTAAGAAGCGTCACCAACAAATTGAAACAAACCAAAAAATAGAGGAAGTGAATCTACATGAAAAAGACGAAAAAATATGCGATTCAAGTAAAAAATATGTCGAAAAAATTTAAAGTATATTCGGATAAGCCCTATACATTAAAAGAAAAACTTGTGTTTTTTAAAAAGGGCAGAATCGAAGAACGTGAAGTATTAAAAGATATTTCCGTAAACATTGAAAAAGGAGAAACTGTTGCGTTAATCGGAACGAACGGAAGTGGAAAATCAACACTCTTGAAATTAATGACGAAGATTATCTATCCAAGCAAAGGAACGATTGAAACGGATGGAAAACTAACCTCTCTCTTAGAACTTGGTGCCGGATTTCATCCAGACTTCACGGGAAGAGAAAACATCTATTTCAATGCCTCTATTTTTGGTTTAACAAAAAGCGAAATTGAGAAAAGAATGAAAGCGATTATCGACTTTTCTGAGTTAGAAGAATTTATTGACCATCCCGTACGGACTTATTCTTCTGGACAATATATGCGTCTTGCCTTTTCTATCGCAATTAATGTCGATGCAGAAATTCTATTAATTGATGAAATTCTTGCCGTAGGAGACCAACATTTCCAAGAAAAGTGTTTTGCGAAACTAGAGGAATTAAAAATTAGCGATAAAACGATTGTCATCGTAAGTCATAGCTTAGACTCAGTAAAAAGACTCTGCACGAGAGCAATCTGGATTAAAGATGGCAATATCGCTCTTGATGGAACTCCAGAAGAAGTCATTGGGAAATATTTAGAAGTTTGTAGGTGAAAACATGATAAAGCGATTATATGAATATAGAGAACTATTAAAAAGCAATATCAAAAAGGATATTCGTGGAAAATATAAGGGGTCATTTTTAGGTGTACTATGGTCATTTGTAAATCCACTTCTTTCCGTATTAATCTATGCGATTGTGTTTCCTTTCATTTTAAAAAATACCCAAGAACACTATGTGACCTTCCTAATTATTGGAATTCTTCCATGGAACTTTTTTACTACCGTCATTAGTCAAGGAACTTTTTGTGTATTAGCCAATGCGGGAATTATCAAAAAAGTTTATTTTCCAAGAGAGATATTACCAATATCTGTTGCCACTAGTGGACTGATTAACTTTTTGATTTCTTGTATCATCATATTTTTATTCCTTATTTTTAGTGGGATAGGTGTTAGTATCTATCTTCTTTATCTACCGCTCATTATTTTTATCCAATATCTTTTAAGTCTTGCCGCAATTTTTATTACTAGTGCGATTAATGTTTATGTTCGGGACTTAGAATACATCGTTAACTTTATTGTACAAATGTTATTTTATGCCACGCCCATTCTTTATGCAAAAGACTTATTTATTGGCAGTAAAATGGAATGGTTAATCCAGTTTAATCCGATGGCAACAATCATTAATAGCTATCGAGATATCCTCTATTACCAAGTTAGTCCAAATATGACAATGTTGATGGGAACATTCCTTTTAAGCATTCTTTTATTAGGAATTTCCATAAAAATATTTAGAAAATTAGAGCGAGGATTCGCGGAACAAGTATAGCAGGAGGGAAAATATGAAGTATAGTTTTTTAGGAATCGATGAACAACGAATTGTGGGAATTAAAAATCCCAAATTTATCTTGAAAGGTACTGTCCTTTTAGAGGACTATCATTTTATATTAAAAATTGATGGAAAAGAGGAAGAATTTAAACTTGAAAGTAACGGAACAAGATTTTTTATAGAAAAAATTTTAAGTAGAAAAGATAAAAGGATTCAAGTCTTCGTGCGGTCAAAAAAAGAGGAGTATTTAATTTGTGATACCAAAAATATGATATTACGAAGAATCAAGGCGAAAGGGAAAGAAAAATGGATAAATTTTATAAATTATAAAGTAATCCGAATAATTCGATATATATTTTACACTTTATATAAAGGAATTCGCTTGGCTTGGAGAGAACATCACTTTTTAATCCCACCATCTTTATGGCCAAAATACATAGAAGCGATAAAAGTAAAATTAAAGGGTGGTGAAGATGCTTTATACTATAATCCATTCAACGCCAAAGAATATAACCAATGGATTAGGGAAAATAACCAAGAAGAACCCATTGAAGAGTTTTCCTATAATCCTCTAATCTCGATTGCCATTCCTGTTTACAATATCGAGCGTGAATTTTTAAAGGACTGTCTAGATTCGATTCTAAATCAACGATATCCAAATTTTGAAGTATGTTTAGCAGACGATGCATCGACGAAAAAAGAAACTATAGATACATTAAAAGAATATGAAAAAAAGGATAAAAGAATTAGAGTCGTATACCGTAAAGAAAATGGTCATATATCCAAAGCGACAAACTCTGCAATTGAAATTGCTAAGGGAGAATTTGTGGCACTTATGGACGATGATGATGTTATACCAGAAAATGCTCTATATGAAGTAGTAAAAGTATTAAATCAAGATAAAACGTTAGATATGATATATACTGATGAGGATAAAATGGAAATGGACGGAACACTTTGTGACCCACACTTTAAGCCAGATTTTTCTCCAGACACATTACTTGGTGGAAATTATATTTGTCATTTTAGTTTTTTTAGAAGAACGATTTTAGAGAAAATTGGTGGATTTAGAAGTGAATTTGTAGGGGCACAAGACTTTGACCTCGTTCTCCGCTTTACCGAAGAAACAAAGAAAATCTATCATTTACCAAAAGTATTGTATCATTGGAGAAAGGTTCCAGGTTCTACAGCAGTCACGATTGATAGCAAAGGATATGCGATAGAAAATGGAAGAAAAGCAGTAGAAGAAGCATTAAAAAGAAGAAAAGAAAAAGGGTCTGTAACAGCACCAATCAATGCAGCACATTACGTTGTTGAGTATGAGGTGGAAAACAATCCCAAAGTATCCATTATCATTCCAACGAAAGATAATGCCAAAATCTTAAATCAATGTTTAAAGTCGATTTATGAAAAAGCGACATATAAAAATTTCGAAATTATCGTGGTAGATAATAAAAGCGAAAAAAAAGAAACCAAAGACTTACTAGAAAACTACAAAAAGAAACATAAAAATTTCAAAGTGATGAAAGCAAATTATGAATTTAACTATTCGAAGATAAACAATGAAGCAGTAAAAAAAGCGAGTGGTGATTACATTTTGCTATTAAATAATGATACAGAAGTCATCACCCCAAACTTTATCGAAATCATGCTAGGGTATGCTTCTAGAAAACATATTGGGGCAGTTGGAGCAAAACTACTTTATCCAGATGGAACAATTCAACATGGAGGTATCATTTTAGGAATCGGAGGAATTGCAGCACATGCGTATCCAGAAGTAGAAGCAAGTAACTATGGAACCTTTGGTAGATTGTTAATTCCCTATAACTATAGTGGAGTAACTGCGGCCTGCTTAATGATTGACAAGAAAAAATATGAAGAAGTTAACGGGTTAGAAGAAGAGTTAAAAGTGGCGTATAATGATGTGGACTTCAATATGAAATTATTAGAAAAAGGATATTACAATATCTTTTTACCCCAAGTGACACTTATGCATTTTGAATCTAAAACCAGAGGTCTTGATACGACGACAGAAAAATTCAAAAGACTTCAGGAAGAAACAGAATATATGAAAAATAAGTGGAAAGAAAAATTAACAAGAGACCGTTTCTATAATCCAAATTACAGCTTAGGACGTGACTTTAGATTAGATAAAAAGAAAAAGTAGAAAACAATAATGCGAATAGGAGAGGATGCTAATGAAATTAGAAAAAAAAGATAGAATTAATCTAGTGAAAAAAGTGGGAATGGTCTTACTATTTTTCACACCATTTTTAATAGGACAAGGTTATCAAATGTATCAAGACAGGACTTTTCCTCTAGATTTTCTTCTATTAGAGGCTATTATTGGTATATATTTATCACTAAATTTATATTTTGGAACAAAAAAAATGAGTGAGTTCTGTTTTCAAAAACGATATTGGATTGGCCTACTTTTCTTATTATACCTTGTTTTAGGAAAATATCATTCTTCCTCTATCTATATCTATAATGATATCATTGAACCCTCCTTTCCTATCTTAGAAAGTGCACCAATTATAGGAACGCCAAGATTTATTAGAAGTGATGAGTTTCTAGTAGATACACCAGCAATTTTGAATCAAACTTTTCAAAATTATCAAATCATCAATTCTGCATTAATGGCACAAGATAAAACAGTTCTTATGTTCCCGCAATTACCAACATATAATATTTCTGTATTATCAAATCCGCGATTATTGGGCTTTTTTCTATTAGATGTTGAAAGAGCATACTCACTTTATTGGTTTTTACCTTACTTTATAGCCTTTTTTGGTATTTTAGAATTATTTTTAATTTTAACTGAAAAGAAAAAGCTTCTTTCCTTAGCAGGGACATGTCTTATCCTTTTTGCTCCTGGTATGCAGTGGTGGAACTCACCATCCTTTATGGCCTATGGAAGTTGGGCGATTGTCCTTCTAAATCATTTTTTTGAAAAAGAAAAAAAATCAAAAAAACTATTGATTTCCCTCTTATTTGGTTGGGTGGGAAGCATGTATATTATGATTTTATATCCTGCGTGGCAATTAACCTATGGATATTTATTTTTAGGATTAGTGATTTATATTCTCTATAAAAATAAAGAAAAATTAAGAGTAAAAGATTTAATTTATTTAATTCCCGTGTTTGTAACTTTGTTAGCCATTGTAGTACCTGCTATCCTAACCTCAACAACAACAATAGAAAGAATGATGTCTACAGTTTATCCTGGAGCAAGAAGTGCATCAGGTGGAAATGGCTGGCCGATGTACTTTTATTATATTTCTTCTCTTTTTTATGGGCGAGCAAAAATCGGAAATCCCTGCGAATTTAGTGCATATTTTAGTTTTTTTCCAATTCCCTTAATTATGGCAATTTACTATATTATCAAAAATAAAAAAGAAAAAAAATATGATATATTTTTGATTATCATGGTTATTTTAATTTTTCTTATGGGGATTTGGAATTTTATTGAATTACCACTCTTAAGCAAGATAACGCTACTTAGCATGTCAACTCCGGAAAGATCGATTATGACAGTAGAAGTGATATTTACAATTTTAACAATTTATATACTATCGCATTACGAAAACAAGAAAACCGATAAAAAACGCAGATGGATATCTATTGGGTTAAGCATGTTGTTAATACTATTTTCTATTTTTGTTGTCAATCATAGTCTAGCAGGCTATTTAACAAGTAATCAAACCTGTTTTGCAACCTTACTATTTACGTTATTTTTTATCTTCATTTTAGAAAACAATTATAAAACTAATCGTTACTTTGCCTTTCTTTCAATTGGCGTATCACTCTATATTGTCATGAGTGTTCATCCACTCTCGAAAGGACTTAATGTAATTTTTGAAAAGCCCATAGGAAAAGAGATTCAAAAAATTGTAGAAAAGGACAAAAAGGCTAAATGGATGTCCGTTGACGCACCGATTCATGTTCAAAGTTATATTTTAGCAAACGGGGCAAGAGTAATTAACTCTACAAATTATTATCCAAACTTTGAATTATGGGAAAAATTTGATGCAGAAAAAGCACATGAAGAAGTATACAATCGCTATGCACATGTAATGATAAGTATTACTGAAGAAGAAACTTCTTTTCATCTCTTAGCACCAGATTCATTCCAAATCCGTGTAAATAAAAATCAAGTTTGCTCTTTTGAAGCGACTTATATTGTAAGCGAAAAAAATTTAGAAGAATATAACAATAAAAATATTCAATTTGAAAAAATTTATGGAAAAGATAATTTAATGATTTTTCAAACGAATTGTGGAAAATAAGTTAGTCACATAAATGAAATTGAGTGGAGGAAGTATGAACAAAATAATACTCATTATACCAGCATACAACGAAGAGGAAACAATTTTGAAAACAATAGAAAAAATAAAATCTTTTAATCAAAAAAGTAAAATAATTTATGATTATCTTGTCATCAATGATGGTTCAACAGATGCAACAGAAGATATTTTAACTAGGAATGGAGTTCCGCATATCACTTTAATTCATAATTTGGGAATTGGTGGAGCAGTGCAAACAGGATATAAGTATGCACTAGAGAACTATTATGATATCGCAGTACAGTTTGATGGAGATGGACAACACGATGTAAAATCGATTGAATTTTTGTTAAAACCAATAATAAATAATACGGCAGATATGACCATCGGCTCTCGATTCATTTTAAAAGAAAAAGATAATTTTAAATCTAGTCTGATGAGAAGATGTGGAATTAAGTTGATTTCCCTAGTGATTAAATTGAAGACTAAGAAAACAATTTTAGATACTACTTCAGGATTTCGCGCAGTGAATAGAAATATCATAGAAAGTTTTTCTGAAGATTATCCAACAGAATATCCTGAACCAATTTCTACCGTATATGCCTTAAAAAAAGGATATCGAATTGAGGAAATCCCTGCAAAAATGCATTCAAGAGAGGGAGGTACCTCTTCTATTACCAGTTGGAAAAGCATTTACTATATGATTAATGTTATTTTGTCAATATTGATTATAGAGAGGAGTAAAGAAAGATGAGTTGGAACTTAAGACTTGCTATTTTTATATTTTCCTTGGGCTTATTTATTATTATTATTGGGTTCTTAAGAAGTAAAAAAATCCCCATAAAATATGCATTAGTTTGGATACTGTCTTCTATTATACTCTTTTTCGTCGCTTTGACACCTAGTTTCTCAAGTGGAATTGCAAATAGAATTGGATTTGAAGTATTATCTAATTTAGTAGTTGCTATATTTTTAATTTTGCTGTTATATATTACATTAGTACTAACGATGATTGTGTCAGACCAAAGAAAAAAAATGATTCTACTAATTCAAGAGATATCCTTATTGAAGCAGAAAGTAAAGGAAGTGGAAATACATGAAAAAAAATCCTAAAATATCCAGCATTGTTCCTATCTATAATGCATCAGATAAACTAAAAATATTACTAGAAAGTGTTTTAAGACAGACTTATCAAAATTATGAATTAATTTTAATTGATGATGGTTCTAAAGATGACTCTTTGGAAAAAATGAAAGAATATCAAAGAAAATATCCAGAACGAATTAAAATATATACAAGAGAAAATCAAGGTGTTAGCAAAACTAGAAATGAAGGATTAAAGTATACGGACGATTTGATTTTTACTTTAACAAAGATTGAGGAAAAGTTATCGGGATATTCTCATATAAATTGTGAATTACTAGAATATTTTTATTTGAGAAGTACTTTATATTGTTTACTTTTTTCTTCAAAAAAAGTCGAGAATAAGGAAATTGATAAAGATTATGAAAAATTGTGGTCGTGGTATGAAAGTGTAAAGGAAATTCGGAAAAGAAACCGATATCAAGGCATTTTTAAAAATGAGGGAGAGCAATTCTTAGTAAAATGGATTATTTCAATTTTTTGCTTTCTAAAAAAAGTGCATTTAGATAAAATTTTTTTGCATGTTTATTCTAAAATATAAGGGGTTGTTATGAAAAATGAACATAAAAAAATTCTATGGAATACGATAGGTTCTACAGTCAACGCCTTAAGTTCTTTAGTTTTTTTGATTATAGTAACAAGAATAAATGGGATAAATGAAGCAGGAATATTCAGCTATTCATTTGCTACAGCATGTCTATTTTTTGCTATCAGCATTTACTCTACAAGAGCATTTCAAGCAACGGATATTCAAGAAAATAATAGTGATAGTGATTACTTATATAATAGAGTGACTACCTCTTTGATTATGATGATAATTGCAATTATTTTTTGCTTATTAAGAGAATATGATATTAGAAAATCATTAATTTTAATCTTATTATGTCTTTTTAAATGTATTGAGACATTAGAAGAGACGTTCTACGGTATTTTTCAAAAAAATGAACATTTAGACTTTGTAGGAAAAAGTATGACAATTCGTGCTATATCTACTTATTTGATATTTTTATTAATTGATATTATCACAAAAAGCTTGCCTTTTTCTATTATGATGCTGAATTTGTATTATTTATTTTTCCTTATTATCTACGATCAAAAGTACCTAAAAAAATTAAAATTCACCAAAACAAAATTTTCTTTGAAAAAAAATAAAGAACTATTAAAAGCCGGATTTAATACTTTTCTCTTTTCTTTTCTTTCTCTTTATGTGATAAATGCACCAAGATATGCAATAGATACTTATTTGACAGAAGAAATGCAGACAGTCTTTGGAATTATTGTGATGCCAGCTACGGTAATGTCTCTATTAAGTCAGTTTATCATTCATCCATTTTTAACAAAAATTTCTAAGTCGTTTTATCAAAATCAGGAAAAAGAGGTGAAAAAAATAGTTTTTCAACTTCTTACTCTTATGGGATTATTAGGGCTAGGGATTATACTTTGTGCTTGTTTTTTAGGAATACCTGTATTAGAAATCCTTTATGGAATGGATCTAAAAGAATATAAATTTTCCTTTTTACTAATTATGGTAGGAGCATTATTTTATGGTTTTTCTATTTTAATGTCTTATGTGTTAATTGCTCTAAGAAAAACCTTTTGTCAAGTTTTTGTTGTATTGATAACAGCAGTTGTCGCAGGAGTTTTATCTGCAATTTTAGTAAAAAATTATTTTATTCTAGGGGCATCGATTAGTTATTTATCGGCAATGCTTCTAGAGGCTATTCTCTATTTCACCCTTTTAAAATATCAATTAAGAAATATAAGAGAAATGAGAAGTGAGGAGAAAAAAATATGAAAATATCATTAATTACGGTATGTTATAATTCTGAAAAGACAATAGAAGATACATTAAAGTCTGTATTAGAGCAAAGCTATCAAAATTTCGAGTACTTAATTATTGATGGAAAGAGTTCAGATAAAACAGTAGAAATTATTCAAAATTACGAAAAGAAATTTAAGGGAAAATTAAAATGGATTTCTGAGCCTGATAAAGGATTATATGATGCAATGAATAAAGGAATTAAAATGTCTACAGGAGCCGTTGTCGGCTTGTTAAATGCTGATGATATATTTGCAAATAACATGGTTTTAGCAACAATAGTTGATCGGTTTGAAAAAGACAATTGTGATGCTACTTATTCGGATTTGATATTTATGGATGCAGAAACGATGAGTGTTCCTAAAAGATTTTTTAAGAGTAATAAGGGGACTTATCAATTAGGATGGCATCCACCACATCCAACACTTTATGTAAAAAAGGATATTTATGACAAATATGGTTTATACAACATAAAATATAAAGTTGCAGCAGATTATGATTTTATGCTAAGAATTATGAAAAATAATATTGGCTTAAGTTACATTAGGGAAGTTTTAATTTATATGAGAAGTGGTGGAAAATCTACTAATGGTTTAAAAGGTTACTATAAAAGCTTTAAAGAATCATTACTTGTTTTAAAAAATAATCATATAAAATTTGGTTTATTTGTAAATATCTTAAGAACCGTTAAAATTTTAATTCAGGGATTGAAAGCCAAAAGGATAAAAATATAATAGGAAAAGGAAAGCTTCCTATTTTTTTTGTAACATTAAACAAAAGTCTTTGCGTTAAAGATTTTCTTTGGTATGATAATAGTAGAAGTAAGGAGTGAAAAATAATGAGTGAGAAAAAAAGAATTGCGGTCTTAATTCCTTGCTACAATGAAGCAAAAACAATTGCGAAAGTGGTAAGTGATTATAAGAATGTATTAAAAGAAGCAGATATTTATGTCTATGACAATAATTCTACTGATGATACAGCAAAAATCGCCGAAGAAAATGGCGCGATTGTAAGACGGGAATATCGTCAAGGAAAAGGCAATGTCATCAGAACCATGTTTAGAGAAATCGATGCGGATTGCTATTTAATGATTGATGGTGATGATACCTATCCAAAAGAAGATGCGCGAAAAATGTGTGACTTAATTTTAGAAAAACGTGCCGATATGGTTGTAGGAGACCGTCTTTCTAGCACTTACTTTCAGGAAAATAAAAGACCCTTTCATAACTTTGGCAATAGAATTGTCCGGTTTTTAATCAATCATTTATTTCGAAGTAATATTCAAGATATAATGACAGGATATCGTGCATTTAGTTATGAATTTGTAAAGGGATTCCCTGTACTGTCGAAAGGATTTGAAATTGAAACTGAGATGACTATTCATGCGGTGGATAAAAATTTCAAAATTGTGGAAATTCCTGTTTCTTATCGTGACCGTCCAGAGGGAAGTGTTTCTAAACTGAATACGTATAGTGATGGGCTTAAAGTATTAAAGACCATTGCGATGTTATTTAAAGAGTACAAGCCATTCCTTTTCTTTGGTTTATTTGCAAGCCTTTGTCTCATTCTCTCCTTACTACTCGGAATTCCTGTATTATTAGAGTTTTTCAACACCGGACTCGTTCCTAGATTTCCTACATTAATTGCCGCAGGAGTATTTTTAACTTTAGCCATTGTTTTATGGGTAACGGGAATTATTTTAGAAGTTATCGTGAAAAAGCACAAGGAATTATATGAATTGTACTTAAATACTTTATATCGAAAGTAATCAAAAAAAATCTATTGTGACGCTAATTTGCCGCGATAGATTTTTTACTAGAAAAAAACGCTTAATGCCAAAGTCCAGAAAATAGCTTTTTCCCAAAGCGATATTAAGAATCACTTTATATAGACTGCTAATTTTATTCTGCTAAATTAGTATAAACTTTTCTTTATTTGAGAAGGCATCTTTTCGGAACTAAGTTGTTGCTCTATTCCCAAAAGATAAGAAATCATTGTCGAAATATCATTATCTTCTACTTGTGTTGATTCTACCCTATCCTCTGAGGATGGTATAACACGAAACCCTTTTTCCTTCATCAACAATGAAATGATTCCTTCTATGGTAATATCCGTAAATTCATGAAAGTGAAATTGCCCAAGATACGCTAATACCTGATGAACAGGTGGACGCTTATTTTTCTTTTGACAATAATCATCAACACATAAATGAATATTAGCAACTACACCATGAATATAGGAATAAACATCAGGAAAATCAAATCCTAGCAACTTCGCCCGATAGTATTGACAAAAGTAATGCTGAATCTCATTTCCAAGAAATGTAATGTAGAGTAATATTTCTTGATATGTTTCTCCATATTTACTACCTTGAATACATTGATTAAAAAGGACGTTAAAGGATAATCCATGATTCAATTCGTGAATAATAATTTTTCTTGATAAATTCATAATTTCTTTTAAACTAAATTCCTGGAAAGGATATGGTAATACCCCATAAGAAGTACTAGAACTTTTTTGTAATGACTCCCTACATTGTTGTTCAATCACTTCTTCTCGCGTATGATGTTTATCAGACAAGTTTAATTGACAAACATCAAAAAGCTGATAATTCTGATTAAATAAAGCAACAATATCCTCTTTTGGTGAATTTACGGCAATCACCTCACCGTATAAATCAAAGCTAGTACCATCAAGACCATAACTGCGGCAAACAAATTGAAAGTCTCCATCTTTCATTAATTCTTCTTTTGTCATACGAAAACCTCCCTAAATATGCCTTATTATCATAATTAGTTTTAACAAAAAATGCAAGCGTTTCTGAAAAAAAAGATAAAAATCTGCTTTTTTTGAAAAATGAACTCCTATCTACGTTTATTTTCTCTTGTATTATGAGGAGAAATCCTCTATAATGAAGTTAGGATAGGTGGTAAACATGAAGAAGGTTAGCATTTTTGCCTTACACTTGGGTTATGGTGGAATTGAACGATGTATTGCATCTCTTGCCAATATATTAGTAGAAAAATATGATGTAGAAATATTATCCACCTACCGCGTTTTAGATGAACCAGCGTTTACGATAAATAAAAAAGTAAAGATTAAATATTTAATTGAAGAAGTAAAGCCAAATAAGGAAGAGTGGAAGAGCGCTCTGAAAAATAAAAAAATATTTTCTCTTGTAAAAGAAAGTATCAAAAGTGTTTATTGCTTGTTACTAAGAAGAAGACGGACGATTAGAGCAATCAAAAGAACAGATGCCGATATTGTGATATCCACGCGGGATTTATTCCACTTATGGGTATCTAGACACGCTCCAAAAAGATGTAAAAAAGTAGCCTGGGAACATAATCATCATCATGGAAATGAAGAATATGCGAAAAAAATTGTCAAATCTTGTAAAAACATTGACGAATTAGTCCTTGTATCCGATTCTTTAAGAAACTATTATAAAAAAGCAATGAAAAAAACGAGATATAAATGTCATTGTTCTTATATTCCGAACATATTAGAGGAAATCCCCAAAAATATTTCTCCGTTAACAGAAACCCGATTAATTTCGGTAGGAAGATTTTCAAGAGAAAAGGGATTCCCTGATTTAATCGATACATTTGCTATGGCTTATGAAGAAAATCCCAATTTGCGTTTAGACCTTGTTGGAGATGGTGCCCAAAAAAATATGATTGTGGATAAAATTTATGAGAAAAAATTAGAAAATATAATTACTGTTCATGGATTCCTAAAACGAAAGGAAATCAATAAATTATTAGAAAAAGCAAGTCTATATGTAATGACAAGTTTTACAGAGTCCTTCGGAATCGTACTAATCGAAGCGATGAGTTATGGTGTTCCTTGTATTGCTTTTTCCTCTGCAGAAGGGGCTTGTGATTTAATTAAAGATGGAGAAAATGGCTTTTTAATTCGAGATAGAAATACAGTAAAAATGAAGGATAAAATCATTACGGTAATGGAGGACTTTAAACTGCGAAGAACTTTAGGAGATAACGCTAGAATGATGAGCAAGAATTATACTAAAGAAAATGTCAAAGAACAATGGTTTAAGTTATTAAAATAGGAGGAGCTATGAAAAAAGTATTATTCATTTCAAGCTGTGGTGGTCATTTGACAGAACTCATGCAGTTAAAAGCAATGTTTTCATCATATGACTTTCAAATCATTACCGAAAAAACCAAGAATAACTTAGCACTAAAAGAAAAATATGGAAATAGAATTCGGTTTCTAATCTATGGAACAAAGGATTATCCTCTCACGTATCCTTTTAAATTACTTGCCAATTGCTTTTTGTCTCTTTTTTATTATCTTCGCTTTCGACCTAAATATATTATCACAACTGGTGTACATACTGCAGGACCAATGTGTTGTATTGGAAAAATCTTAGGAAGTAAAATTATTTATATTGAAACGTTTGCCAATCGAAAAAGTAAAACCGCAACCGGTCGACTCATCTATCACTTCGCGGATTTGTTTATTGTACAGTGGGAAAGTATGTTAAAAGTTTATCCGAAAGCAACATACGGGGGGTGGATTTTTTGATTTTTGTATCCTTAGGAACTCAAGATAAACCCTTTACTAGATTATTAGATTTGCTAGAAAAAGAAATCGAAAAAGGTATCATTCAGGAAGAAGTGATTGTGCAAGCAGGACATACGAAATATCTATCGAATAAGATGAAAATCATAGATTATATCAAAGAAGAGGAGTTTACCGAATATATTAAAACTTGTCATTTGTTAATTACCCATGGTGGGGTAGGTAGTATTTTAACCGGATTAAAAAATCATAAGAAAGTTCTGGTCATGCCCCGCCTTGCAAAATATAGGGAACAACATAATGACCATCAATTAGAAATTACTGAAGAATTTGTAAAAAGAGGATATATCTTATCCTTTCAAGATGAAACGTCTTTCGAAGAATCTTATCAGAAGGCGAAAAATTTTCATCCTAAAGAATATCAAAGTAATACCCAAAATATGATAAAATTAATTGAAGACTTTATTGAGAAAAATTAGTAGTAAGGAGCAATAAAATGAAAAAAATATCCATTGTCGTACCATGTTACAATGAGGAGGAAGCACTTCCTTTCTTTTACCAAGAAGTAGAAAAAATCGTAAGTAATATGAAAGTGGAAGTTGAGTATATCTTTGTCAATGATGGAAGCAGGGACAAAACATTAGAATTATTAAGAGAGCTTGCTAAGCAAGATAAGAAAGTAAGATATATTTCATTTTCTAGAAATTTCGGAAAGGAAGCTGCTATGCTTGCCGGATTAGATGCTGCAAGTGGGGACTATATTACAACGATGGATGCGGATTTACAAGACCCACCAGAATTATTAATTGAGATGTATCATGCTTTAGAGGAAGAGGATTATGATATTTGTGCAGCAAAAAGTAAATCTAGAAATGGATATTCGTTTTTAAGGAAAACGTTCACTAAATGGTTTTATAAAATTATCGCCCATATTTCTAAAACAGAAATGGTTGATGGAGCAAGAGATTTCCGATTGATGAAAAGGGAAGTCGTTGATGCCATTATCTCGATGAGAGAATACAATCGTTATTCAAAAGGATTATTCTCGTTTGTTGGTTTTAAGACGAAATGGTTAGAATTTGAGAATAAAGAAAGAGTAGCAGGAACAACGACCTGGAACTTCTGGAAGTTATTTAAGTATGCAATTGATGGAATCGTTGCCTTTTCAACAGCACCCCTGATTGTATCGGCTCTTGCAGGAATTATTCTTTGCTTTGCTTCATTTCTTATGATTATCTTTATTGTTGTAAGAACACTAATCTGTGGGGACCCAGTAAGTGGATGGCCATCTCTTGTGTGTATTATTTTCTTTTTAAGCGGAATTCAATTATTTGCAACTGGAGTAATCGGTGAATATTTAGCAAAGCTCTACTTAGAAGTAAAAAATCGCCCAATTTATATTGTGAAAGAAACGGAAAAAGATTTAAAATAAGTGGAAAAAAGAAAATACTGATGAATAGGAAAAGATTCTTCAGTATTTTTTTGCTTGAACTTAGACTTTATCCCAAAGGGCGGGAGTTGCTTCATTTTTATTGAAGAATAATTCTATCTATGTTAAACTAATACTAGTATAATATTAGAGAGTAGAAAGGCTTGCCAAACTTTAACAAATCTAGATAGAAATTATGGATAGAATGATAAAGAGGAGTAGAGAGATGGAAAAGAGGGACTTAAATAAATTTGTTAAAATAGGGGTGTTTTTCCTCGGGATTTTTATGTTGTTTTTCGGTGTTTCTTTTGCATTTATCAATCTCACAATTTTTGGAAGTAAACAACAAGTAGTAAATGCCGGAAATCTAGATTTAGTTTTAGATGAGGATGAGAATAATTTATATATTGAAAATGCTTTACCAATGTATGATGAAGTAGGAATGATACAAGAAGCGTTTACCTTTAGAATTACGAATAAAACAAGTATGGATACGGCATATGTTTTGAAACTAGAAGAAATTACTGTGGGACAACCTCTTGCTCGTGAAGATGTAAAGTATGGATTAACTAAAAATAAAGAAACGACAATTGATTTTGTATCAAATATTGTGGACAACGTCATTGATGAAGGCATTATTTTAGGAAATGAAACGATTGAATATGAACTTCGCTTATGGATAAGAGATACTCTCGAAGAGGAATCATTAATTCAAGGAAAAAGTATGAGGTTTAAGTTAAGTTTAAGAATGTCACAGACAGAAGAAATGACTTATAGAGAAACCTTGTTAAATGGATGTGACCCAATCCTTTCAGAAAATCTAGTTCCTGTAACGATTCAAGATGATGGGACTGTACAAAAAGCGAATATTTATGAGGAATGGTATAGCTATGAAGAAAAACTATGGGCGAATGCCGTTGTTCTTTTAGATAAAACGAAAACTTATAGGGAGTACGAAATAATCCCTGAAGAAAATATAGAGTCATACTTTGTATGGATACCAAGATTCAGGTATCAAATATTCAATGATACCGTGTATACAGGTTTAACGGCAATAGAACCTCGTGAACAAGAAATTAAAGTAGAATTTGAAAATAAAAATACACAAGCCTCAAATGGAGCAAAAAAGAATGAGTGGTTAACGCATCCGGCATTTACCTCATTTAATTCAAATGGCTTCTGGGTAGGAAAGTTTGAATCAGGTTATAAGGGAGCGACTACAGTGACAGAAGCTGAAGTAAATTCAAATGATAGTACAAAACTTCAAATAAAACCAGATGTTTATAGTTGGAGAAACATTACTATAGGAAATGCCTTTAAGGTAAGTTACGATTATTTAAGAGAAGACGAAAGTCATATGATGAAAAATACAGAATGGGGAGCTGTTGCCTACTTACAGCATTCCAAATATGGAAGTATGACAAGTGTAAGAGTAAATAATAATAGTTCTTATAAAACAGGATATGCAAGTGTAGAAGAACCTACAGTTGGAGGTAATGGGGGAATTAGCATGCCAGGAAATTTAATTGGAACGACTTCTGATGTTACACGACTCTATAATACAGAAATTGGGTATACCGCAAGTACGACTGGAAATATTAGCGGAATTTATGATACGAGCGGTGGTACCTGGGAATATGTCATGGGATACAATGTAAAGGCGAATGTTGTAGGAGGAAGTAGTGGTCTAAACAATCTCTATAATGGTTTCTTTACGGATAGTAGGTGGGAAAAATATTATGATAAATATTATGCTAATTATCGAGAAGCATTATTTGCCAATTATGATAGTGGATTATTGGGAGACGCTACTAAGGAAATGGGGCCATATCAGAGAATAAAAGTTCCTGAAAATCAACTGCCTCCTATTACAAGTTGGTATAACGATATGGCATATTTTATCCATTTGACTTCTCCTTGGTTTGCGCGTGGTGGACTCTCTGGTGAGGGGACTACTGCTGGAATTTTTGCAATGGGGGCCTTTACTGGAGGAAATTTGTATTGTTCTTTCCGACTTGTTCTTTGTCCTTAAAAATAAAAAATGTTAAGAATCTTAAATCGGATACTTAACATTTTTTATTTGTCAAAAAATCTAAAAAAAATGCAACTTTTTTGTAGAAAATTGGAAATTTTTGCAAATATTTATTATAGAGGATACTTTTTCTATTTAATTTCCGCGGGTTAAGGAGAAGAGAATTCCCAATATAATTATTATGCAGGAGGTATTTCATGATAGATACAAAAGAAGAAGTAAAAGATTACCGAATATTAGGGAAGGTAACGGGAAAAACACCAATTAATTTATGGAATGATGCAGCAATTAAAGCAATATTTACGGCAAAAGAATCCAGAAATGTGTTGGTCCGTTTTTTATCGTCTACTACACATTATACGAAAGAGGAACTAAGAAGAGCAAGTGTGAAAAGTGTAGAGTTACCGAACTTAAAACATAAAGAAAAAGTAAAACGAACTGACATATTAACAACCCTTGACCACCAACAGGGAAACATTATTGTAGAAATTAATCAATTTCCTAGTAGAGTCCAAAGGGAGAAGAATGCAAGATACGCGTTTTCTTTGATTTTAACAGAGACTTTAGAAGGAACCCAGGAAACAGCAAAAACGATAGAAATCAATATTGATAAAACCAATACATTTAAGACGCATCCAGAAGCCCCTGTTCGAGAATGTAAAATTAGAGACCAGTTTGGAGAAGAAGTAACGGATATTTATTTAGGGTATTATTTTATCGTTGCAAATCAAGACCAGTTAGATTATAATAATCCTAGAGATAGAGAAGTCTTGATGTTGATGAAGGTACTTTCCTGTACGACATTAGATGAATTAAGAGAATTAGTTGAAGGGGATGAAGATTATATGAGTTTAGCAAAAAAGGTAGAGAACTTTTTTGTATATGATGCACTTGTTGATTGGTACAACAGTGAAGAAGGCCAAGCGACATTTAAACGATGTGAAAATCAAGAGTATTTAGAACGTGGACGCGAAGAGGGACGAGAAGAAGGATGTATTACAGGAAGCAAAATGAAAGAGGTCCAGATTGTTCAATCGATGCATAATCATGGAATTGAACCCTTAGAGATTGCTAAGATTTGTAATTTAACTGAAAAGGAAGTACAAAAAATAATAGAAAATAATGTTGAAGAATAGAAAGTGAATGATGTGATAAAATGTTGAGAATCCGAAACTGGATACTTAACATTTTTTATTTGTCAAAAAATCTAAAAAAAATGCAACTTTTTTGTAGAAAATTGGAAATTTTTGCAAATATTTATTATAGAGGATACTTTTTCTATTTAATTTCCGCGGGTTAAGGGGAAGAGAATTCTCAAAATAATAATTATCCAGGAGGTATTTCATGATAGATACGAAAGAAGAAGTAAAAGATTACCGAATATTAGGGAAGGTAACGGGAAAAACACCAATTAATTTATGGAATGATGCAGCAATTAAAGCAATATTTACGGCAAAAGAATCCAGAAATGTGTTGGTCCGTTTTTTATCGTCTACTACACATTATACGAAAGAGGAACTAAGAAGAGCAAGTGTGAAAAGTGTAGAGTTACCGAACTTAAAACATAAAGAAAAAGTAAAACGAACTGACATATTAACAACCCTTGACCACCAACAGGGAAACATTATTGTAGAAATTAATCAATTTCCTAGTAGAGTCCAAAGGGAGAAGAATGCAAGATACGCGTTTTCTTTGATTTTAACAGAGACTTTAGAAGGAACCCAGGAAACAGCAAAAACGATAGAAATCAATATTGATAAAACCAATACATTTAAGACGCATCCAGAAGCCCCTGTTCGAGAATGTAAAATTAGAGACCAGTTTGGAGAAGAAGTAACGGATATTTATTTAGGGTATTATTTTATCGTTGCAAATCAAGACCAGTTAGATTATAATAATCCTAGAGATAGAGAAGTCTTGATGTTGATGAAGGTACTTTCCTGTACGACATTAGATGAATTAAGAGAATTAGTTGAAGGGGATGAAGATTATATGAGTTTAGCAAAAAAGGTAGAGAACTTTTTTGTATATGATGCACTTGTTGATTGGTACAACAGTGAAGAAGGACAAGCGACATTTAAACGATGTGAAAATCAGGAATATTTAGAACGTGGACGTGAGGAAGGACGCACTGAAGGAAGAGAAGAGGGTCAAAATAGTGAACGTAAAAAAATAATTCTAACGATGCATAATCACGGAATGAAAATCGAAGAGATTACTAAGTTTTGTAATTTAACTGAAGAAGAGGTACAAAAAATAATAAAAAGTAATGTTGAAGAATAGAAAGTGAATGATGTGATAAAATGTTGAGAATCCAAAGTTGGATACTTAACATTTTTTATTTGTTAAAAATATTGTATTTTCGTGAGTATATTTTCATATGTTCTTAAATGCCTTTAAAACCTTTATTTTTAGTAGTTTACGATATTTTTGCTTTCAAAAGTAGTAAATTGGTAGTAAATTAAGTTCAAAATTTTATGCGCCTGCTCATAAATAAAGACTTTTAAACCAAATTCAATATTTTTATTATAAAAAAATTGAAAAAAATGCAACTTTTTTGTAGAAAATTGGAAATTATTGCAAATATTTATTAT
>CAJUNG010000007.1 GCA_910587725.1 uncultured Bacilli bacterium | reverse complement strand
GAGGAAGAGGAAAGAATGAGAAAAAGCTTTATTTCTGATGCGAGAAATGAGGGAAGAACTGAAGAGAGATATAAATTAATTAGCAAAATGGCGAGTGAGAACATTCCTGTAAGCATGATTGCCAAAGTCACAAATATGAAAGTGCAGGATATCCACCGAGTGATTCGTAGTTAACTTATGGAAAAAAGAAAATCCAGATTATCGGGAAAAAATAGAAGCAAGTGTGAAGAAATGTGCTTCTTTTTTTGAACTGCTTTTTAAACATTAGAAAAAAATTTTACATAGACTCTAGTATGATATATAATGGATATAGATTTACGAGATAACGTCAATCAAAAAATGGATGCAAAGTTTTTGTTCTATAATCATAGCTAGTAGAAAAGGGCATACACTAGATAGAACGAAAAAAGAAAGGAACTCTGAAATGACTAAAAATATTATTGAAGTAAAAAATCTAACCAAAAAATATAAAGAAAATATCGCTGTTGACCATCTGTCTTTTGAAGTCAAAGAAGGCGAAATTTTAGGACTTTTAGGACCGAATGGATGTGGAAAGTCAACTACGATTAACTGCTTATTATCATTACTCACTATCAATGAAGGTGAAATCAAAATTTTTGATAAAAAAATGACACCTAATGCCTATGATATTAAACAAAAAATTGGTGTTGTCTTTCAAGATGTTGCTCTTTTTGATGAATTGACGGTAATAGAAAATATCGATTATTTTTGTGGACTTTATATCAAAGAAAAAGAAAAACGAAAGAAATGTATCGAAGATGCTTGCAAATTAGTAGGCTTAGAGGATTATAAAAAATACTATCCCAAACAATTATCTGGAGGGCTATTAAGACGATTAAACATTGCTTGTGGAATTGCCCATAAACCAAGTCTTATCTTTTTTGATGAACCAACGGTTGCCGTTGACCCACAAAGTAGAAATCATATTTTAGATGGAATTAAGCGCTTAAGAGAAGAAGGAGCCACCATTATTTATACTACACACTATATGGAAGAAGTAGAACTTCTTTGCGACAGAATCATTATTATGGACCAAGGAAAAATCATTGCTAGTGGGACGATGGATGAAGTGAAAGCTCTTGCCCATAATCACGAAAAAATAAGTGTACAAATCATGAATTTAGAAGAAGAAACAAAAGAAAAACTATTAAAGAAAATTCAAAAATTACAAGGTGTAATTGCCGCTAGTTTTGAAAATCATACCCTTTTGATAACTGCAGAAAATGGAACAGAGATTCTAGAAACACTAATGGATAGACTAAAAGACTTCAACATTTCTTATCAGCATATCTTGATGATGCCACCGACGCTAAACGATGTATTCTTAGAACTTACAGGGAAGGAGCTTAGAGACTAATGCGACTTCATCATTTCAAATATGCGTTAAAAATATTAATCAAAAATAAAATGTTAATTTTTTGGACGTTCGCCTTTCCCATTATTTTAGGAATATTTTTTCATATGGCATTTTCTAATATTGAAACAAGTGAGAAATTTCAAGCGATTGAAGTTGGGGTTGTTACTAATGAAGAGAATATGATGACAAAGTCCATGAAAGCTGCACTTGAAATGTTAGGAAATGAAGACGATGAAAATGCCATCTTTCATCTTCACGACCTATCCTTAGAAAACGCAGAAGAATCTTTAAAAAATAAAAAGATTACCGCTTATATCCTCCTACAAGAAAAACCGAAAGTAGTCATTCATTCAAACAGTATCGAAAGTACAATTACGAAACAGGTGATGGAACAAATCGTTGAAAATCAAAGTATTTTAATGAATATTGCGGAGGAAAAGATGGCAGAGATGTCAAAAGAAGAATTTTCTAATCCAGAAGTAACCTATGATAAAATCTATCAGAAAATTATTGAAGAAATAAATTTACAACGACAAAACACCAACACAATAGATAAATCTCCAAAAAAATTAAGTTACACAATGATAGAATTTTATACTTTATTAGCGATGAGTGCTTTATATGGAGGAATCTTTGGCTTGATTTCAATAAACCAAATCTTAGCAAACATGAGCAGTAAAGGAAAACGCGTTGCCGTAAGTCCAGAACCTAAGAAAAAATTAGTTATTGGTAGTGTAATTGCCAGTTACCTTGTCCAACTGGTTGGAATTTTTCTCCTTTTCTTCTTCACCATTTTTGTTCTTCATGTAGATTATGGAGAAAATATCCCAGGAATTGTTCTACTACTTTTCGTTTCCTCTCTTACGGGATTATCTCTTGGTGTTTTCATTGCTACCATCAGTAAGGCTTCTGAAAATACCAAAACAGGAATTCTTATTTCCCTCACCATGTTTACTTGTTTCTTATCAGGAATGATGGGAGTTAGCATGAAATATATTGTCGATAGTAATATCCCTTTCATTAATCAGATAAACCCGGCAAGTAGAATTACTGATGGCTTTTATTCTCTCTATTATAATAACGATTTCAGTAGATATTTTGAAAATATTTTCAGTTTACTCCTCATTGCCATCATCCTCATTGGAATATCGGTTCACACGTTAAGGAGGCAACAATATGACAGTATTTAAAGCTTATTTAAAAGTACTAGACAAATGTAAAGTACCCATTATCATCTATACGGTTTGCTTAATCTTCTTTGGCGCCTTTAGTTTAGAATCGAATCGTGAACAAATGAATTTTACCAAAGTAAAACCAGATATTTATATAATTAATCATGATGAATCAGGCACCTTAACCAAAAATTTAATTTCCTATTTAGAAGAAAATACCAATATCAAAACGTTAAACGAGAAAAATATTACGATAGAAGATGCCTTATTCTATAGAGATATTAGCTATGTAGTCGAAATTCCTAAAGGTTTTACCGAAGATTTTTTGAAAAATCGTCAACCCAAATTAGAAGTAAAAAGCGTCGGCGATTATGAAGCAAGTCTAACAGAGGAATTATTAGAACGATATATGAATACGGCAAATATTTACTTAACGTATTTTAATGAAGAAGAATTATTAGAAAAAATAAGTCATACGTTAAAAGAAGAGGTGGAAGTAGAAATGACTTCGACCTTAGATAGTGATTCGTTATCTGAGATTGCGACCTTTTATAATTTTGCCAATTATGCACTTTTAGGAGGATGCATCTATGTTATTTGTTTAATTCTTAGTAGCTTTCAAAAAGACTTAGTAAAGAAAAGAACCATCATTAGTAGCCTTCCTTTAAAACAATATAATCGTAGTCTTTTCATTGCCAATAGTTTATTTGCTATCGTTTTATGGCTCGTTTATGTTCTCTTAAGTATCGTTATGTTAGGAAATTCAATCTTTGAAATTCATGGAGTTTTCTTTATCCTTAATTCCTTCCTCTTCACCTTGGTTTGCTTAACCCTTTCTTTTTTACTCAGTTCACTAATCGATAATAAAGAAGCAATCAATGGGGTAGTCAATGTAATTGCTCTTGGCTCAAGCTTCCTTTGTGGTAGTTTTGTTCCCATGAGTGTGCTTCCAAAAAGCGTATTGCAAATTGCTAGAGTTTTACCATCTTACTGGTATATTCACACAAATGAATATTTAAAGACATTAGAAGTTGTCAACTTTTCATCATGCAAACAAATTTTGTTCAATAGTAGTGTTTTAGTTTTATTTGCACTTTTATTTATTTTCCTAAATCATGAAGTGACCAAAAGAAAACAGAGAATCAAATAAATCGAAATGTCTAAAAAGGCAAAAAGAAAGAAGGAAAAAAATGGAATCAAGAGAATTTTTAGAAACAAAGTTACAAGAAGATTATGATAGGGTTACCAAGAAACAGATTTTAGAAGGATTGGTTCCTAAAAAGACGACTCTACGAATCAATACACGAAAAACAACGAAAGAAAAAATCGAAGAGATATTAGAAAAAAATCATCTCAACTATCAAACCGTTCCTTGGAATAAAGATGGCATCGTTTTAGAAACAGAGGCAGAAGAAACATTAAAGAAACTAGAAATATATCAACAAGGAGAAATTTATCTTCAAAATTTATCCTCACAAATTCCTCCCTTCATCGTGGATGCAAAAAAGCAAGAGCTAGTATTAGATATGGCTGCATCCCCTGGTTCAAAAACAACAGAAATGTTTAATCTCTCCAATGGAGAAGCCTTAATCACCGCGGTAGAAAAAGATAAACTTCGTTCAGAGCGATTAAAATATAACTTATTTCATCAAGGGGCAACCAAAGTGAGTGTCTTAGTAATGGATGCCAGAAATTTAAGTGAAGATCTTAAATTTGACAAAGTATTATTAGATGCTCCTTGTAGTGGAAGTGGGACATTAAAAAATAGTGATATAGAGCAAAGCGGATTTAGCAAAGAACTTGTAGAAAAATCCATTCATCGAGAAAGAACTCTATTGAAAAAAGCAATCGCAATCGTAAAAAAGGGAGGAGAAATTACTTATTCTACTTGTTCTATTTTAAAGTGTGAAAATGAAGAGATTATTCAGGAAGCATTAAAAACGAATCAAGTCGAAATTATCCCTATTGAGAAAGACTTTTCTCCTGCAAAATTGTTACCTACAACAATTGAAGGAACGATTTGTGTTTGCCCTGATGAAACATATGAGGGATTCTTTGTTGCCCACCTTCGGAAAAAGTAATAAATTTTTGAATAGAACGAAAAAAAATTGACATTCTTCCAAATTTGCGATAAAATAGCCAAAAATGAAATGGGGGAGAATGAATGATGACATCAAAGTATAAAAAACATGAGATTTTTGACTATATTAGGGGCTCTGAAATCGATGAAAAGAGATTAGATGAATTAGAAAAAGATGAGAATTTTATGATAGAGGTAATTCGTTTTACCAGAGACATTAATTTATATCGATGTTGTGATGAAGAAGTGAAAAATAGTTCTAAATTCGTGAAGTTTCTGTTAGAAATGTTTCCCGATGAGACATCTTTTTTACAACAGGTGGGAAACTTCTATTTAGAATCACAAAATATAATGGAACAAAGTATTGTTAATATGCCAATCGACAGCATAGAAATTTTAATATTACTTCTTCAGAAAATAAAAAGAAGCGAGGAATTGGATTTTATAGAACATGCATTAAAGCTAGAATCCTTCTATCAAGAGCTACGAGTTCAAATGGAGATGACTCTTATTGAGCAGCCTAATCTGAAGGACGAATTAGGCAAAGGCTTTGTCTATATTCTTGACTTTTACTCACAAAGTGAAATCATCCAAGCGTATTTTGCTAAAAGGATGGCCATGGAAATCATTCCTAAGGAAAATGATTTAGAAAAACTCCTCCATCAAAAGTTTAAAACAAAAGAAGAAGCTGAAAACTTTGGAATTCGCGAAATTTTAATGGATTTAATTAATCAAGAGGATGCTTATTTAGCAACCTATGTTACCGTATATCCTCAAACTTTAAAAGAATTAGAAGAAACCATGGAATTTTATTTAAAAAGATGGAATAGATATCAAAGATATTATAATGAGGAACAAAAAGAGAAAGTATACCAGGAATTAACAAAGTTAACCGAAGAATATGAATTATTAAGTATAGAAGGATTTGCGATTTTAAAAGAAGTAATTACAGAAAATCATTTGGAAGAAATATTTTTTACTGACGATTTTTGGGTATATTTAAATCGAACCCAAGAAAATACGGAGAATAATAATGTTTTTTCATTACAATATTTGATTGTGAAAAAAAGGATAAACCAATGGATAAAAAAACTATTTTTTGAAGAGTCGCCAAAAGCGAAAAAAGTAGTCAAAAAGAAAAACAGAGAAAGAGGGTTTGAAATAAATGGATTTCAATGAAAAAGAAAGAGAATACTTGTCTTACTTAATTCAACAGTTCCATGCTGCTAAAAGTGAGAAAGTAACCAACGTGATTTTACCGAAATCACTAGATAATTTTAACTGCTTTATTAAAGAAAGAAGATGTCAGGCGGGAATCTATCGTAAATTCCTAGAACAGATGAAAATTAGCTATCAAGGTAAAGAAACCTGCGAGATTGGAAAAGGGACCTTAGATTCTATCGTATTTAGACAAACAAAGACAAGTATGGTTACTCCATATATCAATACAGATGAATTAGAAAATGAATCACAAATGATTATGACCGCATTAGTAGAAGAAAGAGAAGGACACTTATACTGTCTACATAACCATAAAGAAATGATGATGAATAATTATCAACGATATATGACCGAAAATCCTTATGAAAGCAGCATGCTAAGTCTATTTCAAAAGATTCATCTTAGTGGAGGGGTAATTACCGTTGGTGTCTATGGGGGAATATTAGATAAAGATAGAAATGAGAAACTAACACTAATGCGAGAATTTAGAAAAGGGTTAGATGCGAGAATCATTATTTTAGATGATGTGACCTTTCAAAACACTTATGTATCTATCGTTTCCACAAAAGCAGAAGAAATGGAAAAGACTAAAGAAGGAAAAAGAGGAAAATTTAAAGAGAAAAAGAAGTAAGAATTAGAGAATAATCACTCTAATTTTTTTTGATGATAAAATGTTTTTATAAAAAAGTTAAAAAGAAGGTTGACAAAACCATTTGTTATTAATATAATGATATTAACAGGCGAAGAAATATTTTTTAATCTCAGATATTAACAAAATGATATTAACAGAGCAATGATGCTTTTTGCAATTTCTGATATTAATAAAAAAAATAACAAGCCTGAATAGGAGGAAAAAAATGAAAACAAACAAAGAAATCTTAAGAGAGTACAAAAAAGCCTTGTACGTCATCGACATGGTGAAAGGATTCGCAAATATTGGTCCTATGCATGATAAAAAAATCGCCGATACGATACCAGAACAACAGAAATTAATCAAAAAATTCATTCAAGAAAATCAAATGGTCAGCTTCATCAAAGATACTCACAGAAAAAATGCAATAGAATTTAAGAACTTTCCCGAGCATTGCCTTATCGGAAGTAAAGAAGCAGAACTAGTCGATGCACTTATGCCTTATGAAAAGAATGCTATCATCTATGAGAAAAATTCAACAAGTGCTTTTGTTTTACCAGAGATGCTTAGAGATTTAGAAAACCTTACGAATCTAACAGAAATTGTCGGATGTGGATGTTGCACAGATATTTGTGTTTTAAACTTCCTAATTCCTTTAAAAAATTACTTTAATCAAATCAACCGAGAAGTTTCTATATTTGCCGTAAAACAGGGAATAGAGACCTATGATTCACCGAGTCATCACAGAGAAGAATATAACAATATGGCATACAAGTTAATGAGTCAAGCGGGAATTATTCTAGTAGAAAATATGGAAGAATTAGAAGACCACGAAAAGATATTAATGAAATAAGGAGAAAGAAAATGAAATTATATAACGGGTATGAAAGATTACCAAGAAACTACACATTATTATCAGATGAATACGAATTTAGTATGGCAAACGGTTACCTCCAAAACGAAAAAGAAAATCAAATGGCTGTATTTGATGTCTTTTTCAGAAAGATACCAAATGAGGGTGGCTATGCAGTAATGGCCGGAGTCGATAAAATTATTTCTTATATCGAAAATTTATCCTTTGGTGAAAGAGAACTAGATTATTTTAAAAAGAAAGGATATTCAGAGGAATTCATTCAATACTTAAAAAACTTCAAATTTACTGGAGACATTTATGCAATTCCTGATGGAACTCCTGTATTTCCTAATGAACCATTAGTGACGATAAAAGCACCACTAAATCAGGCACAAATTATAGAGACTTCGATTCTATCTATGATTAATGGTGCTATGGAACATGCAACGGGAGCAAGAAGAATTATTGAATCAACTCCAAAAAATGTCAAAGTCATGGAATTTGGTGCAAGACGTGCCGATGGTTTGGAGGCTTCACTAGATTCCTCAATTTATGCACTGATGGCAGGATGTTCTGGAACTAGTAATGTCTTTGCTGCTCATATGTTAAATAAAAAAGCCCTAGGAACACAAGCACATAGTTGGATAGAATCTTTTGATAGTGAGTTAGATGCCTTTATTGCCTATGCAAGAGTATATCCCGATAACTGTACACTACTAGTGGACACTTATGACACACTAAAAAGTGGAATCCCTAATGCCATCACCACCTTCCGCTATCTTCAAGAACAAGGCCTACCAGTTGACCATATCGGTATTAGAATCGATTCAGGAGATTTGGCTTATCTTTCTAAAGAGGCCAGAAAAATGCTCGATGCCGCTGGATTTCCGCAAGCAACAATTTGCTTAAGCAATGGTTTGACAGATGTTACGATTCAAAGCTTAATCCGTCAAGGTGCCGTTTTTGATAGCTTAGGAATCGGAGACAATATTTCAAAACCGAATGGGCGAATGGGTTGTGTCTATAAAGAAGTAGCAATTGAAAAAAATGGAATCTGGATACCTAAAATCAAACTTTCTAATGATGCGATAAAAGTGATTAATCCAGACCATAAAAAATTATATCGCTTATATGATAAGACGACACATTATGCCATCGCCGATGTGATGATGCGACAAAATGAAGAAATTAGTCAAGAAAATATACTAATTATTGATACCCAAAACAATTTAAATCAAAAGAGCGTATCCAATTTTGATATTGTAGAATTACAAAGACCAATCTTTATCCACGGTGAACTTGTATACGATGACCCAGAAATCGATGAAAAAACAATATATTGTGAACAAGAAATGGGTACACTATATGAAGAAGTAAAACGAACCATTAATCCTCATCATTATTATGTAGACGGAACAAAATCATATATAGAATTCAAAAACCAAATGATTCGTGATACAAAAATGTTGGTAAAGAAAATCGGGGGATAGACTTATGCGAAAAGAAAAATTAGAAGAACTAAAAAACGCTATTCAAGCCTTAACCATCGTATCGTTAGAAAAAGAAGAAATGGTAAAAAAGGAAGAAGAAAGCGAAGGATTTTTACAAGTCGAAAAATATCGCTGTTGTTTAGAAAACGGAAAGACATTTTTCCGGGATAAACTACTGAAAGGTGGGAAGAGCGGAAACGCTACAGTAATTTTGCCGATTACCGAAGAAGGAAATGTCATTTTAACCATTCAACCTAGAGTATTCACCAAAGAAAAAGTAAGTGTAGAACTACCAGCAGGATACATTGAAAACGAAGAAGATGCTTATACTGCCGCCAAGCGTGAATTAGAAGAAGAAACAGGATATCAGCCCAAAGAACTAAAAAAGCTAATTTCTTACTACCAAGACCAAGGTTGTGCGGAGTCACTCATTACTTGTTTTTACGCTAGAGACTGTAAAAAAATTGGAAATCAACACTTAGATAAAGATGAATACATTGATTATTATGAATGTAGCTACGAAGAGTTGTTAGAACTAATGCAACTTGGCTATATTAAAGATGCCGGTAGCTTACTTACGATTACGACCTACCAATATCAAAAATGTATAAGGAGGGAAACCAATGTATAAAAAATTAGGATTTATCCGCGTAGGGGCTATTGTTCCTAAACTAAAACTTACGAATGTCGAGGAAAATGTAGAAGAGATAATAAACAAGTCTCGTCAACTAGAAAAAGAAGGCGTAAGTATCATTCTAACTCCAGAGTTATCCCTAACTGGATATACTGCACAAGATTTGTTCTTTCAAGAAACATTACTTTCTGCAAGCATAAAAGGTCTTGCCAAAATAAAAGAAGTCAGTAGAAAACAAAACAGTATCTTAATTGTAGGACTTCCACTAGTAGTTGATGGTGAACTCTATAATACCGCAGCAGTTATCCAAAAGGGAAAAATTTTAGGAATTGTACCGAAATCTTATATCCCAAACTACAATGAATTTTATGAACATCGTTGGTTTCATTCAGGAATGGATAACCAAGTGAAAACGATTTCCCTTTTTGATGAAGAAATCCCGTTCGGAACGAATATCTTATTTCAAGATAAGACGGATAAAAGAATTTGCTTTGGAATTGAAATTTGTGAAGACTTATGGGCAACTACACCACCAAGTGTAAAACATACGAAAAATGGAGCAACCATGATTTTTAATCTTTCTGCAAGTAACGAAATTATCGGAAAACATGATTTTCGAAAAAAATTAATTAGCACTACTTCTCAAAAAGAAATTACCGCTTATATTTATGCTTCAAGTGGAATTTTTGAGTCGACTTCTGATTTAGTGTTTTCCGGTTCTGCCCTAATCTATGAAAATGGAAATTTACTGAAAGAAAATGAACGGTTTTCTTTAGAAACCTCTAGTATTTATACAGAAATTGATGTACAGAGATTAATGAACTATCGTTACCGAAATACAAACTACCGAAAGATAGGAAAAGAAAGAGAAGAAAATTACCTTTACGTGAATATCGAAATCAAAGATAATCTAAAATCATTAAGTAGAACCTATAAAGAATATCCATTTGTGCCGATGTCTTTAGCATCACGAGAAAAAAGGTGTCAAGAAATCTTTCATATTCAGTCCTATGGATTGATAAAGCGTCTACTTCATACTCATAGTCAAAAGGTTGTTATCGGTATTTCTGGTGGATTAGATTCAACCCTTGCATTTTTAGTTATTATCGATGCCTATAAAGCTTTAGGATTCGATTTAAAAAATATTATCGCTGTAACGATGCCAGGATTTGGAACGACGGGAAGAACTTATGAAAATGCTTGCAATTTAGTGAAAGAATATGGGGCAACCTTAAAAGAAATTGACATTAAAGAGGCATGTTTACTGCATTATCAACAAATTGGATTAAAAAGTAATGACCGCAGTGTTACCTACGAAAATGCCCAAGCACGAGAAAGAACACAAATCTTAATGGATATTGCCAATTTAGAAGAAGGTCTAGTCATCGGAACGGGAGACTTATCAGAACTTGCCCTCGGATGGTGCACATATAATGGTGACCACATGAGCATGTATGCTGTAAATTCATCCATTCCCAAAACCCTTGTTCGTTCCTTAGTAGAATACAAAAAAGAAATTGAATCCAATCCAAAAATTAAGAAAACTTTAGAAGATATTTTATCGACACCAATTTCTCCAGAGTTATTGCCACCAGACGATTACGGGAAGATAAAACAAAAGACAGAAGATACGATTGGACCTTATGTATTACATGACTTTTTTTTATACCACTTCTTCCGTTATGGTGCATCTCCTGAAAAGATTCTAGTTCTAGCAGAAAAAACCTTCCGAGGAAAGTTTACGAAAGAAGAAATCAAACACTGGTTAACAAAGTTTTTATGGCGATTCTTTACCCAACAATTTAAAAGAAATTGTGTTCCGGATGGACCAAAAGTAGGAACAGTTAGTTTATCTCCGAGGGGAGATTTAAGAATGTCTAGTGATGTCGATGTTAGAGAATGGTTAAAAACACTAGAAGAAAAGGAGGATAACTCATGAAAATAGGAATTTTTGGTGGTTCTTTCAATCCTCCTCACGAGATGCACAAAAAAATTGCGCAAGAATTACTTCAAAGTCATGTCTTAGATAAAGTCATCCTTGTTCCTACGGGAAATTCTTATCCCAAAAAAGATTTAATTGATGCTATCTTCCGATTAGAAATGTTAGAAAAAATGGTCAAAAACGATAACCGTATCTTTGTCGATGATTATGAATGTCAGAAGAAAAGTTATACTTATCAAACCCTTTTTCACTTCCAACAAAAATATCCTAAAGACACCATTTACTTTATTTTAGGTGCCGATAACTTAAAAGAATTAAGCACTTGGAAAAAGGAAGAGGAAATTCTAAAAAACTATGGACTTATCGTAATTCGACGAGGAGACGAAGACATGACGAAAGAGATAGAAAAGTATCAAATAAAAGCCAAAGAAATCCAAATTGCTAAGATAAAAAATGAAAATCTTTCCTCTTCTAAAATTCGAAAACTAGTGGAAGAACAAGAGATAGAACAATTGAATCGATTCCTAGATAGTGAAGTATTAAATTATATATTAAAGCATCACCTCTATGAAAAAGAAAGTAGTTAATCAAAAAGATGGACGTAAAAAAAACTTTAGAAGTTTATCTTGTCGCTAGTGGTAGTGAGAAATCGAGGAAGTTAGAAGAAAAAGTAAAATTATTATTTAAAACATATGATATGACATGTGCTAAAGAAGATGGTAAAATAGATTTAAATATGGCTTTAGGAGGAGATGGAACCTTCTTGAAAATGGTGAGAAATACTCACTTTGATGAACAAGCTTTATTTGTTGGAGTGAATGCGGGAACGTTAGGATTTAGTAGTGAAGCAGAAGCAGAAGAAATCGAACTACTTTTAGAAGAAATCCAAAAAGGAAGATTTCAAGTCGAAGAAGTAAGGGTGTTAGAAACGACCATTTTTACTGGAGGAAAACAGGAAAAATATCATGCTTTAAACGAAATCGTCGTAAGAGATGAAAATCTAAATACTTTAAAAATGCAAGTTTTCATCGATGATGTACTTTTGGAATACCTCTTAGGAGATGGAGTCTTAATTTCTTCTTCTTTTGGTTCGACTGCTTATAATCTAAGCTTTGGAGGAAGTATTGTCGATAATGCCATAGCGACGATGCAAATTACTCCGATTGCACCATTAAATAATAAAAAATATCGTACCCTGTTAAATTCAATCATTTTAAAAGAGAATAGGAAAATTACCATTTATCCAGAAAATCAAAAACTGATTCTTACTGTAGATGGAATTAATTATCATCATCAAAGTGTAGAAAAAATAGAAGTAAAACTATCGGAGAAAAAAATTCATCGTTTAAAAAGAAATCAAACGAATTTTTTCCATATCATCAAAGAAAAGTTTTTAACTTAAATGAAGTCGAAAGGAAAGATAATGATGAAAAATATAGTAAATTTACTAGAAAAGAAAAATCAACACATTGCCACGATGGAGTCTTGTACAGGAGGACTTGTTGCTAGTACGATTACCGATGTTGAAGGGGCAGGAGAAGTTTTATCATTTAGTGCAGTAACTTATAGTAATGACTATAAAATCAAGATGGGTGTAAAGAAAGAGACGATTGAAAAATATAGTGTTTACAGTGAAGAAGTCGCAAAAGAAATGAGTAAAAGTATTTCTGTATTTGCAAATAGTGACTTTGGTATTGGGGTAACCGGAAAAATCAATCGAAAGGACAAGAATAATCAAGAAGGAAAAGATAACGAAATCTTCTTTAGTATTTATGAAAGAGAAAAAGACATTTATCATACCTTTAAGATAGAATCAGAAAAAGACAAAACGAGACACAAAAACAAAGAGGAAGTGGTTAAAAGAATTACAGAAGAATTAACACGGATTCTAATGAAATCGGAAAAATGATTGCTCAGAGATATTCATTTTTAAATTTTTATGGTATGATAAGTGAAGAAAACAGGTGAAAGTGGTGAATTTCATGAATTATACGAGTGAAGAAGAATTTTTAAAACATTATAATCCCAATGACTTTGCACAATTATCGATGACTTCTGATGTTTTAATCGTTAGTGTATCCGATGAAGAGGTTAGTAATTACCGTAAAACGAGCAATAAAAAAATGAGTGTTTTATTGGTCAAAAGAAAAAATTATCCTTATAAAGATAAATGGTGTTTGCCGGGAGGATTCTTAGACGTTAAGAAGGAAACCTTAGAGCAGTGTGCGCAAAGAATTTTGCATCAAGAGACGAACCTAAAAGATATTTATTTAGAGCAATTATACACTTTTGATAGAGTCGAAAGAGACCCTAGAATGCGCGTTGTTTCTACTTCCTTTTTAGCTTTAGTCGATAAAAATAAACTGACAAGAAATTTAAGCGAAGAGGCATCATGGTTTGACCTCACTCTATTAGAAGAAGATAATATTGTCGACATCACTCTAGACAATGGAGTAACCGTGATTCATTTAAAAATAAAGAAAGTGCTAAAAGAGCCTACAACAGACCGGTATCAATTTAATACATTAAAAAATAATGACCTCGCGTTTGACCATGATATTGTGATTTTATCCGGATTAGAACGGTTAAAAAACAAATTAGAATATACCGATGTTGTATTTAATATGATGCCTGAATTATTTACTCTCGGGGAACTTCAACAAGTCTATGAAGTCATTTTAGGAAAAAAATTGTTAGACCCAGCATTTCGAAGAATTATCGAAAAAAAGGTTGAAAAAACTTCCCAGATGAAAACCGGTGGAGGACATCGACCTTCTGCAATGTTTCGCTATAAAAATAGAAATCAATCAAAATAAAAGACTGTTTCAAAATAAAATACAGTTTTTTTATTTTGTAATCAAACAAATGAATTTAGCCAAAAACTGATATAATCTATATAAGAAAATGAATGATTCTTACTGAAGATTAGGAGAAAATATAGGATATTAATAGATAAAAAGACAATGAAATAAATCTTATATCTAATCATATTAAAAATCTGTATTGAAAAACGAAAAAATAAGAAGAAAAGTAATGACTTTAAGATAATTAGTATCGGTAAGAATAACCTTGAAAGAAAAAGAACATGATAATAATGAATTTCATCACTAAGGAAAATCATGACGAAAATCTGAATATAAATCCAAAAAGTCATTGTCATTCTATTTTAGATTTGATACAATAGAAAAGACAAGAAATGAGAAAATAAAATACCGATTAGTTTTAGGAGGGAAGCCCAAAATGAAAAGAATCGTCATATCAGTAATCGCACTAGTTTTATTATTTGAACTGTTTCTATTTTTAACGGATAAAACGACAAAATCTTATAAAGAAAAAGATAGACAAAGCGTTTATACCGTGTCATTGTTAGAAAAAGAAGAAGAATTTAAAAAAGATTATCAAGAAGTAATTTTGGGGGAAGAAGAAAATTCAGTCATGATTTTAATGAGCCAGAAAGAGCTAGAAGAAATCAAACAGAAATATAAGATTAGCATAGAAAATTAAGAACAGTAGGTGAGGAAAGTGGAAGAACGTCAAAACCGGTTTATCATACCAGAAGAAGAAAAAGAACAAAATCAGGAAAACAACACTTTAGCAAATGCTAATTCGAAAGAATTTATAACCCCGCAAACGATAAATCCTTTAGACGACAACAAAATGCAAACACAAGAGGAAAAACCGCTTGTCTCTATAGAAGAAATTCCAAGAGAAAATTCAACACTAAATTATCCCAATTCCTTAGAAAAAGATAAAAATGGTACAAATATTTTAGATTTAAGAGACTTAGAAGAACAAGTAGAGCCAACTCCTCCTTTAGAAGAAATTGTTGAAGAAACAAATCTTTCTTCTTTTGAACGAGCAAATAATCTACAAAAAGAAATTAATAAAATTTTGCATATTGATCACTTAGAACCAGTAAAAATTAAGCTTCAAGAAAAAGTCAAAGAAGAAAAAAAAGAAGAAGTGATAGAACCACCAAAGATTTTACCTGTAGAAGATTTTAGTCGTGAAGAAAGATTAGCTGTATTTAAAAGCGATTTATTAGAAAGATTAGAAGACCAAGCGAAACATTCTGGAAAGTTTAGTATCTTATCTCGTTATGGAGAAGATTTCTGTAGTAAAGACTACGTCACTAATCCAGCAATTGGAAGAGAAGAAGAAATTAAACAATTGATTTTAACTTTATTAACTCCTGAGAAATCAGCAATTCTAGTCGGTAAACCAGGAATTGGAAAAACCTCTATCGTAGAAGGGTTAGCTTACCGCTTAGAGCTTGGAGAAGTTCCTGATTTACTAAAAGAATACTCGATTATCAGTATTAAAACCCCATCTCTTTTAGGAACATTACCAAATGGGGAGACGAGATTACAAACCTTAGTGGATGAAGTAAAACTTCTGGATAAAGTAATTCTATTTATTGATGAAATTCATATGTTAATCGGTGCGACAGTAGACTCGGCAATGGATTTTGCCAATATGTTTAAAGAAAGTTTAGGTAGAGGACAAATTAAAATCATCGGTGCAACGACAACTGAAGAATATGAACGTTATATTTTAAGAGATAAGGCATTTGTAAGGAGATTCCAACAAATTGAAGTCGTAGAACCAACTAGAGAACATACGATTAAAATACTTATGGGAACACTACCAAAAATTGAAAAAGAAACTGGAGCAAAAATGAAATACACCATGTTCCAACAAAGCGAAATCATGGCGTTTATTACCGATATTACTAGTGAATATAAACGAATTTATGGCATTGGTTCACGCTATCCGGATATCTGTTTGACCTTATTAAAACAGGCATTTTCGCAAGCAATGTTTGAAAATCGGAAAGAAGTAAATATTTTAGATATTCGAAAATCGATTGAAAACTCAACAAATATTTATCCCGATGTAATTAGAAAAGAACTTCCAAACTTTGATGCTAAATTTGAAAAAATGATTAAAGAAGAAACAGGAAATATTTAAAATAAGACCTGTTTTTTTATTTTTTTCTTCATCACTATTCTAGGAAGAAGGAAACATTATCCGAAATCAAAAAAGTGGGGTAAAGACAAAAGAAAAGAACTTCCGTTCCTAACTTCTAGGTTGTGGTAAGTTCTCTTTATAATACTCATAAAGCTCTTTAAATCGATTAAAGTGTACAATTTCTCTTTGACGGAGCCAAAGTAGAGGTCCTAAAATATCTGGGTCATTAGTTAAATCGATTAAATTTTCATAAACTGCTCTTGCTTTTTCTTCTGCAGCCATATCTTCCATTAAATCCGCAAGAGGGTCTCCAACTGCGGCAAAATAAGCAACAGTAAATGGAACACCGTTCGCATCCGTTGGATATAAATCCACTCCATGAGCAGCATAGTGAGTACCAAGTCCAGCAGCAACTAACTCATCTACTGTGGCATCTTTGGTTAATTGATAAATCATGGTAGAAATCATTTCGATATGCGCAAGTTCTTCAGTGCCAATATCGGTAAGTAATGCTTTTCCTCGGTTATCTGGCATAGTATAACGTTGATTTAAATACCTTAATGCTGCTGCCATTTCTCCGTTTGCACCACCATATTGTTCCACTAAAAATTTTGCCATTCTTAAATCTTTACTTTTAATATCTACTGGATATTGTAGTCGTTTTTCATAAGCCCACATTTACATAACCCCCATTTCCCAAGGCCAAGCCTCGTTTTCCCAATCAAATACGTTACTACTAGATAAAGCGTTCCATTCGATTGGTCCATACTTCTCCTCATATTTTCTAGTCATTTCATTTGCACTTTTTCGGTACTCATTAAATAGTAAAATGGCATTTCTATCATTTGGATAAACGTCTAGATAAAGACGAAGCTCATGAGAAGCAAAGGCAAGTTCATTTGCCCGAAGCAATAGTTCTGCTTGTTCATTAGTAGGAACTAAACGCATTGGTCGATAATTCTTATAAGGTGCATAAAGACCTGCAAATAAGTTTCCTCTAGTATACCCTTCATAACTATCGACGAGATTTAAAGCGTTAGATAAATTGTTCATATTTGTGCTAGAATTTGCACTATTCATGTTTTGCATCATGTTTTGATTAGCCCCATTTGCTACTGGAAATCCATTAAACAAATTGGTAAAATCAAAATTCATTGGTGGAACGTTTCTTGCTTCTGGAAAAAAATTAGCGTCATTCATTCCACGATTTTCTCCGCTTGAAACAAAATTTGAAAAATTATTCATAAGTAATCCTCCGTTTCTTACATTTTAATATATGTGAAGAAATCGTGTTTCGTATAGGCATTTATCTAACTCGGGGAAAACTTAAGGAAAGAATTTGCCTTCTCTAATCCTTTTGACTTCGGTAAGTTCACTGAGAGTAACAAACTGATATCCTTGTTTTTTTAACTCAGGAAGTAAAATTTTTAAAGCAGAAACACTTCGTTTATGATTATCGTGCAAAAGAATAATATCTTCATCCTCTACGATATCGAGAATAGAAGAAGCAATCTTTTGAGGAGATTTTTGTTTCCAATCTTTGGGGTCAACCGTCCATAAAGCAATATTTAAGTCAGTATTTCTTCTGATTTTCTGGTTTACCTCCCCATAGGTAGGACGTAAAAATTTAGGGGCAATCCCTGTAATATTTTTAATCTTTTCTTGCGTCTTTTCAATTTGAAAACGAATCTCTCCTTCAGAAAGACGACTTAACCATTTGTGATTATAAGTATGATTTCCAATTTCAGACCCATTTTTAACTAAGTCTCTGATAACATTTTGATACATTTCTACTTTATTTCCTAAAACAAAAAACGTGGCAACCGCATCATTTTCCTTTAAGATTTGTAATACCTCATTCGTATAATCTGTCGGTCCATCATCAAACGTTATGGCAACAACAGGAAGTTTGGGGTCAATAGAATTACTAACCGGAATAATTTTTTCTTGCGGGGTAGGAGAAGGTTCGAAAGAAAATTTCAAAGGAACTGCATCTAAGGGAAAAGTAACCGTAAACAATTCCTCCTCGTGAACAAAATATAAAGAAAACACTTCTTCTTCGATTTGAAAAGCTAAATTTTGAATTTCTTGCTCCTGAAAAGAGGGCAATTGCTGTTGGAATTTTACTTTTGTTAGAGAAGAAAAGTTTTCCCATGATTCCTCTTTGATGACTTCTTTTAAAGATAAAAAAGAATGGGAGGACTTGTCAAAAAATAAGGAAAATACATCATCGATAGGGGGATGGTTAACTTCATCTAAGATATAAGTAAATAAAGTAATGTTTAGATATCTATCCTCAAGATGCTGGTAAATATAGTCAATATTTAACTCAGGACATAAGTACTTGCCATTTGCATGGTGAGTAAAAAAAATTTGATAAACTTCATTGACATAAGAATTTAAAACTTCATCTACCTTTTTGACTTTAGTAATCGGATAATGTACATTGCGAATTCCCGTATCAGCTCGTTCTACCATAGTAAAAACAGAGGGAGATTTTGTACAACCAGTCAAAAAGAGAATCAAGCAAAACAATATTATCCTTTTCATGAGGAAATCCTCCTTATCCTGATTCTAGTATATGAAAAATATACGAAGAAAAGGATTGAATTTATCAAAAAAATAAAGTATACTACAAAATAGAAAAAGAGGGACAATTGTGAAATGGATAAAATATGGATTAGTGATTTTGTGGTGTCTAATTATTTTTCTCTTCTCTAATGAAACTGGAGAAGTATCTTCAAAAAGAAGTCAAAGCCTGTTAGAAGGACTGACGAGAAAAGTAGTAAATATATTGAACCTAGAGGAAAATGAGGAAAAAATTACCCAATTTTTAGAGAATGGTCATCGTTTGATAAGAAAAATTGCCCATTTTACTTTATACTTCGTTTTATCCGTTCTTGTTTACCAAGCATTATCTTGTGATATTCAGAAAAGAAAAAACGCCATTCTTTATAGTTTGTTGTTTTGCCTCTTTTTTGCCATAAGTGATGAGGTACATCAACTTTTTATCCCTAATCGATGTTGTAGTATCAAAGATGTTTTGATTGATACCTTAGGAAGTGCGACATACCTCGGTATTTTATATCAAAGAAAGAAGGAAAAAATATGAAAAAAGTTATCTCAATTATGCTTAGTATTTTACTTTTCATTAGTGTATCACTCACCATTACTATCGCTTGCTTCTATGAGACCTTTACTTATGAAAAAATCGTCGAAATGATGAAAGAAAGCTATTTTACCGTAAAAGAAGACAAAGTGATTAGTGGAAATATTGTTGGTGCGAATATAGAAAGAATGAGCTTATCTAAAGAGGAGATAAAAGAAAAGATAGAAAATTCAGGAATTGATTCCTCTAAAGTAAAAGATTCCCTAGAGGATTTAAAAGATATCGATATCCAACTTAGTCAAGAAGAAATTAAAGAACTTTTGCAAGATGAAAAAGTACAAGAAATGTTAGAAGGTGTCAAAGAAGAAGTCAAAGACTATGTCGAAGGAGATAAAACTCTTGACCAAAAGGAAATTGAAGAAAAAATCACGGAAGTGCTAGATATTGTAGAAGAAAAGACAGGAAAAACACTAGAGAAAGAAAAAATCTTAAAGAAAGTTGGCGAAATGACCAAAGTTGTTGAAAATACTTTAGATAAAGTAAAAGAGAACAAGTTATTTCAAGGATTGACTTATCTTCTTTCCCATCGAATCATTTTAAATATTCTTATAGTTATAGATTGTATCATCATCGGTTTATTATTTTTAACTAATCGAAAAATCATTACCTCTTTCGTTTATACGTTTATTCCCCTTGGTTTATCGGGACTTATTTTTAGACAAGTTGAATCCCTGGTAAACCTCATTCATCCGCAAAAAGAAATTTTACCATTGATTGACCTAATCGTATCGCCATTTACGAAATATGGAAATATTTTGATGATAATATCGACAGTAGCCTTATTATTACTACTAATAATCAAGATAATATTGACAATAAGACAAAGCCAAAAACAAAAAAATAAGAATTTTGAAGAATTAGAAAATAAAGAAGCCCATGAGATAGAAGAATTAAAATAAATAATTAAAGATAATGAACGTAGAACGGATTTCTAAAACAATCAACAAGTAGGAAATTTTCAAATTGAAGGGAATCACTATATGAACTAAAGATAAGGATAAAGACTAAAACAGGCTGATAAAAACATTCGTATTTAGAAAACAGAAAGAACTTTTCATTACCAAAAGTGTAGTGGGCAAAAATTTCACAATTTTTCTTGTGCAATTTGAAAAAACAAGTTATAATAATGGTAGAAAAGAGGAATATGGAGGGATAATATGGCATTAAATGGATTAAAAGGTTTTTTAGGAATTGAAGAAGTTTCTGAATCTCCACAGACAGAAGAAGACACCTATTATGATAAAGATAAAGAAGATTTAGAAGAAGGCAGTGCAAGTAAAATGATTCTAGTAGAACCAAGGGCATTCTCAGAATCAAGTCAAATTGCTGACCATTTGAAAAAAAGAAATACCGTCGTTGTTAACTTAAGAAGAGTAACCCCTGACCAAGCAAAGAGAATCATTGACTTTTTAAGTGGATGCTTATATGCAATCAAAGGCGATTTACAAAAATTGGGAGGAGGCGTATTTTTATGTACCCCTAACAACGTAAAAGTAGATGGAAAAATTAGTGATGAAAATCCAAAAGCAATGAACAAAGGAATAAAAAGGGATAGGGAAGAAGACGAATTTAACTGGTAATGTTTCGGCTAGAGCGCTTAGGCTACTCGAGAATCGATGTAGAAGAGTACTTAGAACAAACATTGAAACGGCTAGAAAATTTTGAGCGAATAATTTCTCTTCAACAAGAAGAAATTAACTCCTTAAAACTTGCGTTAAGTGATACGACAAAACAAGAAGAAGCAATCGAAAAAGCAAAAGAAAATGCCGATGATATCATTTATGGATGTCTAGAAGAGATGAATCATCTAGAACGTAGAGTCCATAAAGCAATACTTTCCGAATTAGATAAATAAGCGACTGCAAAAATGTAGTGGCTTTTTTTGACGGTGCCAAACAAAAATTCTGGTATTGACCTGGGGGGGGGGTGTTCATGATAGAATATCCTTAGAACAATTAACCTTAGAAGGAAAGTGGTATCGATGAATAAAGAAAGAAAAAGAAGAACATATATAATTTTAGGAGTAGCAACCCTTGGGATAATTTCCATTTTAATCGGAGCAAGCTTTGCTTTTGGTGTGTTCCAGATGGATTCTACACGTCGTCAGGTCATTAAAGCCGCTGATATGGACGTCATTCTAATCGAAGATAGCGATGGGATTACTTTAACTGATGCAGTTCCCGTTTATGATGAGGTAGGACTTATTGGAGAGGCATACAAGTTTCGTCTCGTCAATCAAGGAGGAATTCCTGCAAGCTATTATATAAGATTAAAAGATACGACATCGTCAGAAAATAAATTATCCGTATCAGACGTTCGATTAGGAATTAAAATTAATGGAGTAACCGAAGTAAGAAATTTATCCGATGTTTCATCATTATACAAAAATGCATTAGATTCAGGAATTATCCACTATCAAGAAGAGATTCACTATGAGCTAAGACTTTGGATTAAAGATACCGTAACAGATTTAACAACCATTGAAGGAAAGACACTAAGTTATAAAGTTGAAGTAGAATTAACCGATGCAAAACCAACATATCTTGCCTCAAGTGTAAAACAAGGAGATTATATTTCCTATGTAGGTAGTAATGGATGTAGTGGAAATGCTTGTAAAGGAGTAACTGCATGTGGAGGGTCTTCTAGTGGATGGAGAGTTGCTTATACTGAAGGAACTCGTGTATATCTAATCTCAGCAGGAAATCTAGAATGTATTAACCGTGCAAAAGATGATTCAGTTGCCGGAGGAAATAATTTCATGACACTTTTAAATAATTATGCAAAAAAATATTGTAATCCTAATTTTGTTGATGGGACTTGCCAAGATAATGCAAATAGTTGGGCAATCGCGCAAAATGATTTTCAAAAAATAATTAAACAAAAAACAGGAAGTGATGGGGATACTTTAAAGAATTGTAACCTGAAAAAGACAGCAAAATGTGGGTATCAGAATAATCTAATTGATATTGGCGCTTCTTATTGGTTTAGGGGGACGTTTGATGCATATCAGTCAAAATATCCTTGGTATTGGGATTCATCTACTCCCTCTGTTAGTTACTCTTCATCAGGAAATTATGGATTCCGTCCTGTTATTCAGTTATCTACAACTGTTTTTGCAAAAAGAGGAATGGGAACTCAGCAAAACCCATATATCATTGAAAAAGAATAGAAATGATGTTGAAACCGTCTTAAAAAACTCTTTCTTTCGTGTAATGTCTAAACCACAAGAAATAATTTTGCTTACCTATCTAACAATACGAAAAAGGAACCAACAGTGAAATTAAAAAATAATAAAAAAATAGATTGCAATCAAAAACGAACTATGCTATATTAGAAAAGTAAAAAACAAGAGAGAAAGACGGAAAATAAGAAAGTATGAAAAAGAGACCTTCGATACTTGGTGAAAAAGAAGGATGCCCTTATTTTTAAATCACTTTTGAGATTGTGCTTAATGATTAAAGTTAAGTCGTGGAAAAAGCGTTAATTTTTTAAAGTGTATAGAATATTTCTATAAAATAAGGTGGTACCGCGACTTTCTCGTCCTTATAATCGAGAGGTCGTTTTTATTTTCGTTAAAGGAGGTGCTAATATTGTCACTACAGATAGGATTATTACTTATTGGATTTGTTGTATTAATCAAGGGTGCTGACTTTTTTGTTGATGGAGCAAGTAACTTAGCTAGAAATTTTCATCTATCTAAAATGCTCGTGGGACTGACAATTGTTGCTTTTGGAACATCGGCACCAGAGTTTGCGGTCAGTATTCAGTCCATGCTTAGTGGAAGTGGAGAAATCGTACTAGGAAATGTCATTGGAAGTAATATTCTAAACATTCTTCTAATTTTAGGCGTTACGAGTATGATTCATGATTTAAAAGTAAAAAATAGTACGGTTAAAAAAGAAATTCCGATTACCTTATTAATTAGTACAGTATTAATTGTACTGATGAGTGACGAGTTATTAGGAACCGGAAAAAATTTATTAACTAGGGGAGATGGATGTATCATTCTTTTATTCTTCTCCATATTTATCTACTACTTATTCTCTTTAATGAGAAATAAAAAAGAAGAGCCAGGAGAAGAAGAAAAACTATTTTCCCTTCCGAAATCGATATTATATACCGTTTTTGGAATGATTGCTATTATTATCGGAAGTAAAGTGACTGTAGATAGTGCGACAAATTTAGCCAAAATTTTTGGTGTTAGTGAAAGAGTGATTGGGCTTTCCATTGTTGCTTTTGGAACATCTCTACCAGAGTTAGTGACAAGTATTATTGCTACCAAAAAGAAAGAATATGATATTGCGATTGGAAACGTCATTGGAAGTAATATCTTTAATATCGGGATTGTTTTAGGACTTCCTTTAGCACTATTTGGTTGTGTAGAAGTGGGAAGTTTCAATATGATTGACTTAGCATTTCTATTCTTGTCCATATTTACTTTATTCTTATTTTCAAGAGATGACTATAAACTATCGAAAAAAGAAGGGGCAATCTTTCTTTTGCTATTTATTGTTTATTACACCTTAGTCATAATCGGTTAAAAATAGAAAGAATTAGAACGAGGAGGAATCATTATGTTTAAAGAATTATCCAAAGAAAAAATAAGCATCGTCGAAGATAACATCAATGAAAAATGGAAAAAAATGAACATCCTAGAAAGATGTATCAATGAAAGAGAAGAACCTTTTGTCTTTTTTGACGGCCCTGCAACAGCAAACGGTATGCCTGGATTACACCACATGATGGCCAAATTCTTAAAAGATACCTTTTGTAAATATAAAACGATGCAAGGATATAAAGTACTAAGAAAAGTTGGTTGGGATACCCATGGACTTCCCGTTGAATTACAAGTAGAAAAAGAATTAGGATTCTCAGGGAAAAAAGATATCGAACAATATGGAATTAAAGAATTCTGTGAAAAATGTAAAGAAAGCGTATGGAAAAACGAGAAAGCTTTTTCCCATCTAACCACAAAAATGGGGCAATTTATTGATTTAGAACATCCTTATGTAACTTATGACAATAACTATATTGAAACAGAATGGTGGATTTTAAAGAAATTCTTTGAAGAAGGATTATTTTACGAAGGAAGCAAAATCTTACCATACTGTCCAAGATGTGGAACAGGACTTGCGTCTCACGAAGTTGCCCAAGGATACAAAGAAGTTTCAGTAAATACAGTAATTGTTCCAATGAAGAAAAGGGGAGAAGATGTCTACTTTCTTGTATGGACGACTACGCCTTGGACACTTTTATCAAACGTTGCTTTATGCGTTAATCCAGAAGAAAATTATATCAAAGTAGAAAGTCAAGGATATCAATTTATTTTAGCAGAAAAATTAGCCAATAAAGTTCTTGGTGAAGACTATCAAGTATTAGAAATTTATAAGGGACGAGAGTTAGAGTATCAAGAATACGAACAATTAATTCCTGAACTAGAGGTTAAAGGAAAAGCTTTCTTCGTGACTTGTGACAACTACGTTACGATGGAAGATGGAACAGGAATTGTACATATTGCCCCTGCTTTTGGAGAAGATGATGCAAATGTAGGAAAGAAATATCATCTCCCTTATGTAAATCCAGTAGGAGAAGATGGAAAATACTTAGAGGGACCATGGAAGGGAATGCTTGTTTTTGATGCGGATATCGAGGTTATCAAATACTTGAAAGAACAAGATAAATTATTTAAAAAAATCAAAATGAATCATAATTATCCACATTGTTGGCGATGTGATACTCCACTTTTATACTATTCAAAACCATCTTTTTATCTAGAAGTAACCAAACTAAAAGACAAAATCATCGAAAATAATAAAACCGTTCATTGGTATCCTTCTTATGTAGGAGAAAAAAGATTTGCGAACTGGTTAGAAAATTTAAATGATTGGGCAATCTCTAGAAATCGTTATTGGGGAACGCCATTACCTTTATGGAGATGCGAATGTGGGTTTGAAGAAATGATTGGTTCAAGAGAAGAATTAAAAGAAAAAGCTGTCGAAGAAGTCGAAGTAGAGACCATTGACTTGCATCGTCCGGTAGTAGATGAAATTCATCTTCATTGTCCAAAATGTGGGGGACAAATGACTAGAGTAAAAGACGTTATCGACTGTTGGTTTGATTCTGGTTCTATGCCTTATGCTCAATACCATTATCCATTTGAAAACAAGGAATTGTTTGCTTCTCAATTTCCAGCTGACTTTATCTCTGAAGGAGTCGATCAAACAAGAGGATGGTTTTATACGCTTATTGTTCTAGGAACTTTCGTTATGGGAAAATCCCCTTACAAAAATGTTCTTGTAAACGACCTTTTACTAGATAAATATGGAAAGAAAATGTCAAAATCTAAAGGAAATATTGTTTCTCCTTTTGATACAATCGAAAAATATGGAGCAGATACCATTCGCTTCTATCTTCCATACACCTCTCCTGTATGGACACCAATCAAATTTGATGAAGAGGGATTAAAGGAAGTTTATTCAAAATATTTATCGACGTTAAAAAACACCTACAATTTCTTTGCTCTCTACGCCAATACAGATAAAATTGACCCAAGAGAGTATCAAGTAAACTACCAGGATTTAGACCAAATTGACAAATGGATTCTATCGAAATATCATCATTTATTAAACGATGTTACCAATGCCTATGAAGAGTATGATTTAAATAAAGTTGTTCGCTCTCTTGTAGAATTTGTATCAGAAGATTTATCGAACTGGTACATTCGAAGAAACCGAAAAAGATTCTGGGATAACGAAATTACGACGAGCAAAAAAGCCGTATATCAAACCACGTATGAAGTATTAAAAGGAATCTGTCTAATCGCATCCCCAATTACACCATTTGTAACCGAAGAAATCTATACCAATTTAACAAGTGAAGAATCCGTTCATTTAGCAAGATTTCCAAAAGTTGAAGAAGATAAGATGGATAGTGAACTTGAACATAAAATGGATAGTGTAAGAACGATTGTATCTTTAGGACGTAAAATTCGCGAAGAGGTAAAAATTAAAGTACGACAACCGCTATCTTCTGCTATCCTAGACGGAAAAAGAAAGAATCTACTAGAAGAATATGTCGGATTAATTCAAGAAGAATTAAACGTCAAAACCGTAGAATTTAAAGAAGACTTAAGCGAGTACATGAATGTAGAAGTAAAACCAAACTTTAAACTTTGTGGAAAAATCTTTGGTAGCAGAATGAAAGAATTCCAAGAGGCATTAAAAACATTGACAGAACAAGATATCCAACGTTTAGAAAATCAAGAGAAAGTTACGATTTTAGTAGGAGATACCGAAGAAGAAATTGTATTAGAAATGATTGAGACAAAAATTAGTGCAAAAGATGGATATTCTGCCTCTACTTTAGATAATCAGGTCATTATTTTAAATACGACTGTGACAGATGAATTAAAAGAAGAAGGATATGCAAGAGAATTTATCAGTAAAGTACAAAATTTAAGAAAAGAAAAAGATTTTGAAATTACGGATAGAATTACGATTGAATATAACACCGACGATAGTTTAATTGAATGTGTCATGAATAAATATCGTGAGATGATTGAAAAAGAAACACTTGCAATAGAAATAAAAAAGAATGAAATGTTAAACGAACAAATCGAATTAAATGATAAAAGCATCGCCTTCGATGTCATTAATCACGAAAAAAAATAAGGTAAATTCTTTCAAAAATGTCTCTTTCCTTTTCTCCTAAAAAGTAGGGGAGAAGAAAGAGATGCTTTTGCCTAAATGAGAAATGTAAGAAAATAGTAGAGTTTTAAAAAGGGAGAACTTTACGGATTTTGAAAATGAGGAATCAGGAAATCAAAAAAAGACTAAGACAAATCGAAAAATTTCTAAAAAAGTACCAGAAATAGGAAAGAAACGTGAAAAAAACTTGTAATTTTGATAATTTCTGGTATAATACTGATAGATGAGAGGGAGGGAAAAAACATGGCAAAAAAACAAGGAAATAGACAAAATAAGACTTTAGTGTGTACAGAATGTAACACAGAAGGATATAGAGTAAGTAAAAATGTAAAAAATACGACTGAACGTTTAGAACGTAGTAAATACTGTGAAAAATGCCAAAAACATACGGTTCATAAAGAGAAAAAATAAAAAGAAAGGACTAGATTACAATGATTAATGTAAATGACTTTAAAAATGGAATGTCCATCGAGTTTGAAAATGATATTTATGTCGTTATGGATTCACAACATGTAAAACCTGGTAAAGGGGCGGCAATTGTAAAAGCGACATTAAAGAACTTGAGAACCGGTTCGATTACAGTTCATACATTTAACTCAACAGAGAAAGTGGCACAAGCACGAATCGAAAAACGTGAAATGCAGTATTTATATGAAATGAGTGGTATTTACTATTTCATGAATATGGAAACTTATGAACAATTAGAATTAAATCAAGAATCTCTAGGAGACGATGTAAAATTCTTAAAAGAAAATCTAATGGTATATATTACTTCTTTTGAAGGGGAAGTATTAGGAATATCACTTCCAGATAAGATTGATTATAAAGTAACATCTACTGAACCAGCTGTAAAAGGAAATACGACAAGTAGTGCGATGAAAGATGCAACTTTAGAAAATGGATTAGTGATTAAAGTACCATTATTTATTGAAGAGGGAGAAAGTATTTTAGTAACGACGAAAGACGGAAAATACTCATCTCGTGCATAATTAAAAGGCCAATAGGTCTTTTTTTATTATAGGTAAAAGGATTCATCTGATTAGTTTTCTTGATAAGAAGAGCAATAAGTAGATTGGAAGAAAAAAGTTCGTTAGTAAAGGACTTTTTTAAATGCCTTACCTTGAATTTACGTTATATTTATGATATTCTTATACTATCAGGATAGACTACATTAAAATAGGATAAAACAAAAACTTACAAATTTTACGGTAGGTAATCCCTTACAATTAAGGATAGGAAGGAAATATGTATGAAAAATGAGACAAGAGGAAAAACAATAAAAATAATATTTTGGACAGTTTTAGTGACTGTTGCTGTTCTTGGAACAAGTTATGCGTTATTCAGTGAAGTATTATTGGGAAAAAAACATTATGTTTTAGAAAGTGGTGGCTTAAAAGTCTATTTAGATGAGTCTAAGCACGATACGAATATCACCGTTAGTAATTCGCTACCAGTAATAGATGAAGTGGGAATGAATAATGATGCTTACAAATTCTCATTAGTGAATGAAGAGGAAGAAAATTTAGAATATACTATCTATCTAAAAGAAGACGAAGTAGAAAATCAAACACCTTCAGAAATGATAAAATATTATTATACCAGAGATATAGATGATATCAAAGTGAAGAGAATAATGCCAGAACAACAGGATGAAGAAGGAAATTACTTTTTAGAAACTGGTGTTCTTCCCGCAAAAAGTACGTATAATTATACTTTTCGGATGTGGCTTAGTTATGAAGCTGATGAAAGAGCAATGGAAACAGAATATTCAGTTCATTTAGAAGTGAACGCAAAGCAAAGTTTGTATATATATAAAGATGCTATCCTAGCTGGATGTGACCCGGTATTAAGTGATAACTTAACTTCTGTTTTAATCGATAGTGAAGGAACTGTAAGAAAAGTATCGCCAAGTAAAAAATGGTACGATTATACAAATCAAGAGTGGGCGAATGCCGTAGTTTTAGTTGATGATACGAAAGAATATCTCGAAGGAGAAATCATACCTGAAGCAAATATTGAGAGTTATTTTGTATGGATACCAAGATTTAAATATAAAATATTCAATGATACTGTATATACTGGTTTAACAGCACTTGAAGATAGAGTACAAGAAATTGAAGTAGAATTTGAAAATAAAGATACTGCTATATCAAACGGGACAACCACCGGAAGTTGGTTAACGCACCCGGCATTTACTTCATTTGACACGAATGGCTTTTGGGTAGGAAAGTTTGAATCCGGATATAAAGGAGCAAATTCAACGGGGGCTGCCCAAGTCAATTCTAGTGACTCTGCAAAACTACAGATTAAACCTAATGCTTATAGTTGGAGAAATATTACGGTGGGAAATGCATTTAAGGCAAGTTACGATTATTTACGAAGTGACGAAAGTCATATGATGAAAAATACAGAATGGGGAGCAGTGGCTTATTTGCAACATTCAAAATATGGAAGTCGTAGGAGTGTAAGAAATAACAACCACAGTTCCTATAAAACTGGTTATGCTTCTATTTTAGAACCTACATTGGGATATAGTGCAACAAGTATTTTGGGGAATTTATATGGTACAACTACAGATATCACAGTGTCCTATAATGCTGAGATAGGGTATACGGCAAGTACAACTGGAAATATTACTGGGGTTTATGATACGAGCGGTGGAGCTTGGGAATACGTCATGGGATACAATGTGAATGAGAATACTCCAGGAGGAGATAGTGGACTAGTGGGTATCTATGATGACTTTTTCACGAATAGTAAATGGGAGAAATACTATGACAAGTATTCTAATTTAGTAGCGGATAATACAAAATATGAAACTGGACTATTAGGAGATGCAACAAGAGAAATGGGACCATTTGGAGATGTAACAAACCCCGATGGAAGTACAAGACATAGAACTAGTTGGCACTCTGACCAGGCACATTTCGTTCACCCTAGTAATCCTTGGATTATCCGTGGAGGAAACTGGATTTGTGGTGCTGAATCAGGTATCTTTGCCTTTGCTAGCTATACAGGCAGAGTACACGAAGAAATTTCCTTCCGTGTCGTTCTTGCCCCATAAAACAGGTGAAACTAATAAAAATTTGTTTCCCTTTTTAAGATAGCAGGGGGAAAAATCAAAGAAAGTAGGAATTTCAATGAAGAAAGAAAATAAAAAACAGATAGCAAAAATAACTGTATTTTTAACGAGCATTTTTGTTATCTTTCTAAGTGTAACGTATGCGTTTATTAATGTAACGATTAATGGGACAAAACGTCAAGTGATTACGGTCGGGAACTTAAATATCGATTTAGAAGAAGATGATAACTTTACGATTGATAATACTTTACCTGTCTATGATGAAGTAGGGATGCTAAGTAAGTCGTTTGATTTTCGTTTAATCAATAATTCGGATGAAAAAGCAAATTACGTCCTAAGTTTAGAAGATATTACGACTGGTGAAAGATTATCTTTCAGTGATGTCAAATTAGGGTTAACAAAAAATGGAGAAACTTCGATTTATTCTTTAGATGCTTTAGAAAATTTAGTGATTGATACAGGTCTTATTGGTGGTAATGAAACGATTGAATACAATCTTCGTCTATGGATAAAAGATACGGTTATCGATAATGAGTTAATTCAAGGTAAAAGTCTTAGATTCAGAATTCAAGTTAATGCAGAGCAAATTCCTAAAGAAATTTATGCAGAATCTATTTTAAATGGAACAGACCCAGTACTAAGTGATAACTTAATTCCTATAACGATTGAGAATGACGGAACAGTCCATAAAGCAAGTATCTATGAAAAATGGTATGATTACGCGAATAAAGAATGGGCAAATGCAGTAGTGCTATTAGATAAGTCTATCGATTATACAGATAATGAGGTCATATCTGAAGAAAATATTGAAAGTTATTTTGTATGGATACCGAGATATAAATATAAGATATTTAATGATACTGTCTATACTGGATTAACCGCAATTGAAGATAAGGTACAAGAGATAGAAATAGAATTTGAAAATAAGGATACTGCAATCTCGAATGGAACAACCACCGGAAGTTGGTTAACACACCCAGCATTTGTAAGTTTCGATACAAATGGATTTTGGGTAGGAAAATATGAATCCGGATATAAGGGAGCAACATCCACAGAGACTGCTCAAGTAAATACTAATGATAGTACAAAACTACAAATTAAACCAAATGTTCATAGTTGGAGAAATATTACGGTAGGAAATGCATTTAAGGCAAGTTACGATTATTTAAGAAGTGATGAGTCTCATATGATGAAAAACACGGAATGGGGAGCAGTAGCTTATTTACAACACTCGAAATATGGAAGTAGTATGAGTGTAAGAAATAACAACAACAGTTCATATAAGACTGGATATGCCTCTATTTCGGAACCAACTCTGGGATATAATACTAATGGAACAAGTATTCCAGGTAATTTAAATGGAACGACTGCTGATGTTACACAACCCTATAATACACCGACTGGATATACGGCAAGTACGACAGGAAATATCACGGGAATTTATGATACGAGCGGTGGAGCTTGGGAATATGTGATGGGATATAATATTAACGCAAATTCCGTAGGAGGAAGTAGTGAGTTAACTAGTATTTATGGGGATTTCTTTACAAACAGTAGATGGGAAAAATATTATGATCAGTACTCTAATGCAGAAGTTGATGCTAGTAAGTATCAAACAGGACTACTTGGGGATGCAACAAGAGAAATGGGACCATTTGGAGATATAAAGGATCCCGATGGGAAAGCAAGGTATCGAACAAGTTGGTATGGAGACTTGACGGATTTCGTCCACCCTATTCATCCTTGGTTCGTACGTGGTGGGGACTGGCGCTACGGTGTCGGGTCTGGTGCCTTTACGTTCAGCTCCTATAGTGGTGGAGTACCTACGCTCTTTTCCTTCCGTGTTGTTCTTACCCCATAAAAAAGTAAAACTAATAAAAAGTTGTTTCTCACTTTAAGATAACAGGGGGAACAAATCAAAGAAAGTAGGGATTTTAATGAAGAAAGAAAATAAAAAGCAGGTCGCAAAAATCACAATATTTTTAACGAGTATTTTTGTTATCTTTTTAAGTGTAACTTATGCCTTCATCAATGTAACAATCAATGGGACAAGACGTCAAGTGATTACGGTCGGGAACTTAAATATCGATTTAGAAGAAGATGACAACTTTACGATTGATAATACTTTACCTGTCTATGATGAAGTAGGAATGTTAAGTAAGCCATTTAACTTTCGTCTAATCAATAATTCAGATGAAAAGGCAAGTTATATCTTAAGTTTGGAAGATATCACAACCGGTGAAAAGTTATCGTTTAGTGATGTAAAACTAGGTCTAACGAAAAATGGAGAAACGTTAATTTATTCATTAGATACTTTAGAAAACTTAGTGATTGATACAGGCCTTATTGATGGGAATGAAACGATTGAGTACAATCTTCGTTTATGGATAAAAGATACGGTTACCGATAATGAGTCAATTCAGGGCAAGAGCCTTAGATTTAGAATTCAAGTGAGTGCAGAACAAATTCCTAAAGAGATTTATACAGAATCTGTTTTAAATGGAACAGACCCAGTACTAAGTGATAACTTGATTCCTGTAACGATTGAAAATGATGGAATAGTACATAAAGCAAGTATCTATGATGATTGGTATTCCTATGAAGACAAGTTATGGGCGAATGCAGTAGTGTTATTAGATAAGTCTGTTAATTATGCAGATAATGAGATAATTCCTGAAGACAATATTGAGAGTTATTTTGTTTGGATTCCAAGGTACAAGTATAAAATATTCAATGATACGGTTTATACTGGGTTAACTGCGATTGAAAATCGAGTACAGGAAATCGAAGTAGAATTTGAAAATAAAGATACTACAATATCGAATGGGACAACGACAGGTAGTTGGTTAACTCATCCAGCATTTACCTCATTTGATTCAAACGGATTTTGGGTAGGAAAATATGAATCCGGATATAAGGGAGCGACATCCACAGAGACTGCTCAAGTTAATTCCAGTGATTCAGCAAAACTACAAATAAAACCAGACGTTTATAGTTGGAGAAATATTACAGTGGGGAATGCTTTTAAGGCAAGTTACGATTATTTACGAAGTGATGAGTCTCATATGATGAAAAACACAGAATGGGGAGCAGTAGCATACTTACAACACTCGAAATATGGAAGTCGTATGAGTGTAAGAAATAACAACAACAATTCATATAAGACTGGATATGCCTCTATTTCGGAACCAACTCTGGGATATAATACTAATGGAACAAGTATTCCAGGTAATTTAAATGGAACGACTGCTGATGTTACACAACCCTATAATACACCGACTGGATATACGGCAAGTACGACAGGAAATATCACGGGAATTTATGATACGAGCGGTGGAGCTTGGGAATATGTGATGGGATATAATATTAACGCAAATTCCGTAGGAGGAAGTAGTGAGTTAACTAGTATTTATGGGGATTTCTTTACAAACAGTAGATGGGAAAAATATTATGATCAGTACTCTAATGCAGAAGTTGATGCTAGTAAGTATCAAACAGGACTACTTGGGGATGCAACAAGAGAAATGGGACCATTTGGAACAGTAAAGGACCCCGATGGAAGTTCAAGATATCGTACGAGTTGGTATGGAGACTTGGCTTCCTTCGTCAACCCTGTTAACCCTTGGTTTGAACGCGGTGGGTTTTGGGCTTACGGTGTCCAGTCTGGTGTTTTTGGGGTTAGCTACTCTAGTGGTGGAGTGAACACGTCCCTTTCCTTTCGTGTCGTTCTTACCCCATAAAACAGGTAAAGCTAATAAAAAGTTGTTTCCCTTTTTAAGATAGCAGGGGGAACAAATCAAAGAGAGTAGGGATTTTAATGAAGAAAGAAAATAAAAAGCAAATTGCGAAAATAACTGTATTTTTAACAAGTATCTTTATTATCTTTTTAAGTGTAACTTATGCGTTTATTAATGTAACGATTAATGGGACAAGACGTCAAGTAATTACCGTCGGAAACTTAAATATTGATTTAGAAGAAGACGATAATTTCACGATTGATAATACTTTACCTGTTTATGATGAAGTGGGGATGCTTAGTAAATCGTTTGATTTTCGTCTAATCAATAATTCAGATGAAAAAGCAAGTTATGTCTTAAGCTTAGAAGACATTACAACCGGTGAAAAGTTATCGTTTAGTGATGTAAGATTAGGACTAACCAATAATGGTGAAACCTCGATTACCACTTTAAGTGATTTAGAAAATTTAGTGATTGATACAGGGCTTATTGATGGTAACGAAACGATTGAATACAATCTTCGTCTATGGATAAAAGATACTGTTACCGATAATGAAATTATTCAAGGCAAAAGTTTAAGATTCAGAATCCAAGTGAGTGCAGAACAAATTCCTAAAGAAATCTATACAGAATCTATTTTAAATGGAACAGACCCAGTATTAAGTAATAACTTGGTACCTGCAACCATTGAAAATGATGGGACTGTCCATAAGGCAAGCATTTATGAAGAATGGTACTCTTATGAACAAAAGCTTTGGGCAAATGCAGTAGTATTGTTAGATAAGTCTGTCAATTATGCAGATAATGAGATAATCCCAGAAGAAAATATTGAAAGTTACTTCGTTTGGATACCAAGATACAAATATAAAATTTTTAATGATACCGTATACACTGGATTAACTACAATTGAAGATAGGGCACAGGAAATTGAAATAGAATTTGAAAATAAAGATACGGCAATATCGAATGGAATAACTACCGGAAGTTGGTTAACACATCCGGCATTTACTTCATTCGATTCTAATGGATTCTGGGTAGGAAAATATGAGTCAGGATATAAAGGTGCAACAACAACCATTGAAGCAGAAATCAATTCAAATGATAGTACAAAATTACAGATAAAACCAGATGTTTATAGTTGGAGAGGTGTAACTCTTGGCAATGCTTTCAAAGTAAGTTACGACTATTTAAGAAGTGATGAATCTCATCTAATGAAAAATACGGAATGGGGAGCAGTAGCTTACTTACAGCATTCTAGGTATGGAAGTATGGCAAGTGTAAGGACAAATAATCACGCTTCTTATAAAACAGGATATGCCTCTATTTCAGAACCAACTTTAGGATACAATGAAGGAATAAGTATTCCCGAAAATCTAGTTGGAACAACCCCTGATGTAACACAACCTTATTATACAGAAGTCGGATATACGGCAAGTACGACCGGAAATATTAGTGGAATTTATGATATGTCAGGAGGAGCTTGGGAATACGTGATGGGATATAATGTAAGTACGAGTACTGTAGGAGGGGATAGTGGACTAACCGATATCTATTCTAACTTTTTTGAAAGTAGTGAGTGGGAGAAATACTATAATAAGTATTCTAATGCGGAGACGGATGCAAGTAAGTATCAAACAGGATTACATGGAGACGCAACAAGAGAAATGGGACCATTTGAAAGTGTGAAGGACCCAGATGGAAATATGAGGCACCGAACAAGTTGGTACTCTGATTTAGCTCATTTTGTCAATCTAAAGTTTTCTTGGTTTGAACGTGGAGGTTATTGGGACAGCGGTTTGACTTCTGGTTCTTTTGCCTTTGACCATCATACTGGAGGGGCATATTCCTATTTATCTTTTAGAATTGTGCTTATTCCTTAAATCAGAAGAAGGTGAAAAAAATGAATAATAAAATTCAAACGGCGAAAATCGCAATATTTCTAACAAGTATTTTTGTTATCTTTTTAAGTGTAACCTATGCATTTATCAATGTAACCATTAATGGAACAAGACGTCAAGTAATTACAGTCGGAAATTTAGATATCGATTTAGAAGAAGATGATAACTTTACGATTGATAATACTTTACCTGTCTATGATGAAGTGGGGATGCTTAGTAAATCGTTTGATTTTCGCCTAATCAATAATTCAGATGAAAAAGCAAATTACATCTTAAGTTTAGAAGATATCACAACTGGTGAAAGATTATCTTTTAGTGATGTAAAATTAGGATTAACAAAAAATGGAGAAGCATCGATTTTACCTTTAAGTGATTTAGAAAATTTAGTGATTGATACCGGAATGATTAATGGTAACGAAACGATTGAGTATTCACTTCGTCTATGGATAAAAAATAGTGTTACTGATAATGCGTCAATTCAAGGTAAGCATCTTAGATTCAGGATTCAAGTTAGTGCAGAGCAAATTCCTAAAGAGATTTATACAGAATCTATCTTAAATGGAACAGACCCAGTATTAAGTGATAACTTAATTCCTGTAACGCTTGAAAATGATGGAACAGTACATAAAGCAAGTATCTATGATGACTGGTATTCTTATGAACAAAAACTTTGGGCAAATGCAGTAGTGTTATTAGATAAGTCTATCAATTATACAGATGGTGAGATAATTCCTGATGCAAATATTGAAAGTTATTTCGTTTGGATACCAAGATATAAATATAAAATATTCAATGATACCGTATACACTGGTCTAACAGAAATTGAAGATAGAGTACAGGAAGTTGAAATAGAATTTGAAAATAAAGATACGGAAATAGCGAATGGAACAACCACAGGAACTTGGTTAACACATCCGGCATTTACTTCATTCGATTCTAATGGATTCTGGGTAGGAAAATATGAGTCAGGATATAAAGGTGCAACAACAACCATTGAAGCAGAAATCAATTCAAATGATAGTACAAAATTACAGATAAAACCAGATGTTTATAGTTGGAGAGGTGTAACTCTTGGCAATGCTTTCAAAGTAAGTTACGACTATTTAAGAAGTGATGAGTCTCATCTAATGAAAAATATGGAATGGGGGAGTGTAGCCTACTTACAACATTCAAAATATGGAAGTATGACAAGTGTAAGAACGAATAACAACAGTTCCTATAAGACCGGATATGCTTCTGTAGAAGAGCCAACTTTAGGATATAATGGAGGAGTAAGCGTTCCTGGCAATTTAAATGGAACAACAACTGATGTAACTCTATCTTATCATACAGAAACAGGGTATACGGCAAGTACAACTGGAAATATCAGTGGAATTTACGATATGTCAGGTGGTGCCTGGGAATTTGTGATGGGGCGCAATATCTATGTAAATGAAGGTGGAGAAGAAAGTGGACTCACGAATATTTATGAGGACTTTTTTACGAATAACAAGTGGGAAAAATATTATAATCAATATTACAATTCCGTAGAAAATACAGTAAACAAGTATGAGTCAGGAATACTCGGAGATGCAACACGAGAGATGGGACCATTTGGGGTGATAAAGAATCCTGATACGAGACATGCCTCAAGCTGGTACTCAGATATATCAAGATTTGTCTATCCTGTTTTAACCTGGTTCTATCGTGGCGGTGAGTGGCGAAATGGAATACATTCTGGTATTTTTAGCTTTGATAACGGTAGTGGTGAAGAATATACGAATAGTTCTTTTCGTGTCGTCTTAACCCCAACAAAATAGCAAGTGAAAATAGAGGTTTTTTATTAAGACCCCTATTTAAAAAAATTAGTACTTGACAATACAAGGTACTTGGTATAAACTTTATAAAGAGGAGAGGAAACATGGATACACAATTTAAAAAAGGAGTGCTTGAACTAATTGTTCTCTTCATCGTTAGCGAAAAAGACATTTATGGATATGAACTTGTTTTAGAAGTAAGCAAAGTATTAGAAGTGAATGAGGGAACAATTTATCCATTATTAAGACGCCTCACTAACGAAAAATATTTTGAAACCTACTTAAAAGAGTCGAGTGAAGGACCGCCTAGAAAATATTATCATATAACATCCCTTGGTAAGTCACGAAAAGATACCCTTGTGGAAACTTGGCGTAATTTCAGTAAAAAAGTAAATAAGCTAATAGAAGGAGAAAAACAATGAAAAAAGAAAAATTTTTAAAAACATTAAGAGAAAAACTAAACGTATTAGAATCACAAGAAGTAGAAGATATCATCGAAGAATATAAAGACTATATTCGCCAAAAACAAGATGATGGAATGACAGAAGAAGAAGCGATTCAAGACTTTGGCGATGTAGAAAGTCTGGCTAAAGAAATATTAAAAGCCTATAAAATTAACGAAAACTACAATCAAAAAGAAGAAACAGAATTAGAAAAAAATGTTAAAAATATTAGTGAAAAAGTATTAGATTTCTTTCAGAGACTAATTGATACTATCGCATCAAAATCGGGAGAAGAAATTATCCAAATTATTGTGAAGTTTATTCTTATTCTCATTATGATTGGATTATTAAAAATTCCATTATATATGTTGATGCACTTAGGATTTACTGTATTTAATTTAGTTCCTGATTTTATTGGTAACATTTTTAGTAGCATTTGGAGGATTCTTTTTGAATTTATCTTTGCCGTAATCAGCATTATTCTTTTATACTATTGTACAAAAAAATATATCATTGATGACAATGTAGAAGTCAAAAGAAACACGAGAAAAAGAAAACGTTCAAATCTTTCAGAAGCTAGAAAACCTAGTCGAGGAAAAAAGCAAGAAATTAATGAAGAAAAAGTACGAGATAGTAATAGCGGAATCCATATTTTATCTGCCATTGCTAAAATCTTTGTGGCAATCGTTAGCTTTCCTTTTTTAGTGGCAATGGTTGGTTTATGTATTGCCTTTGGAATCTTGATTGCTCTGATGATTAAAGGAATCTTCTTCATCAGTGTATTCTTAATTTTATTTGGGTTAATCATGATGACTTCTAGCGTAATTGGATTTTTATTTTCCATTATAAGGGGGTTGAAATAATGAAACGTCATTTAGTTGAATTTATGGTAGGACTAATCTTCTTTGGTATTGGTTGTGGAGCGATTGGATTCGAAGTTTTAGATTTTGATTATTTGAATATCAGAAATGAAAATGTAGAAGAAAAAGAAGAAACAATGACTTATCCTGTCGATGGAACAATTTATTATTTTTCTATTCATTCCGCATCCATTAACATCATAAATGAAGAAGATAAACAAGATATTACTGTGACTATTTCCTATCCAAATGAATATATGGAACTAATCTACGAAGAAAAAAATAGAATCGATGGAAAAAAATTAAATATTGATTTTGACTATGGTTGGCACCATCATACAGGAAGAAAAGCGTTTGAATTATTTGTAAACGACTTTAAAAATAAAAAATTGTATAATTATCAAAAGACATTTCAACCAAGTATTACCATTTATCTATCAGAACAAAACAGAAAATATATAAAAATTAATAGGGAAGTAGACTAATGGAAGATTTATATCAATATGAACAAGAATTATATCGTCAAAATATTAGGTATATTGCAGGAGTTGATGAAGTTGGAAGAGGCCCTTTAATTGGACCGGTGGTAACAGCTTGTGTAATCCTGCCACAAGGTTTCTCATGCCCGGGCCTCACCGATAGTAAAAAATTGTCAGAAAAAAAGCGGGAGGAATTCTACGACTATATTATGGAACATGCACTAAGCGTAAGTATTGGCCGAATGGATGAAAAAGTAATTGATGAAGTAAATATCTATGAAGCTACCAAACTTGCGATGTATGAAGCAATAAAAAACGCTAAGATTCAACCAGAACACGTTTTAATTGATGCAATGAAACTAGAAAAACTAGAAATCCCTTCTACTTCGATTATTAAGGGAGATGCGAAAAGTATTTCTATTGCTGCTGCTAGTGTAATTGCTAAAGTGACAAGAGATAGAGAAATGATAGAATTAGATAAAAAATATCCGATGTATGGTTTTAAAAAACATAAGGGATATCCGACAAAAGAACATATTAACGCCATTTTTACCTATGGCATTTTAGAAGAACATCGAAAAACATTTAGACCAATTTCAGAGATGAATCACTAAAAAAGATAATTTTACCAATCAACAAGATTCCTAAAAGGAGTTTTGTTTTTTTGCCAAAAACCAAAATTTTTCTTGACGAGGAAAAAATAATTTTATATAATGAAAACACATGTTTGAATTTTAGAGAGAGGTGTTTAAAATGAAATGGATTATCAATATCGATAAAAAGTATAAAATTCCTTATATTTTGTCCAATATATTTTTGATTTTCTTTGATAGTATTGGTTTTATTTCACCAATTCTCATGGGTTATTTAGTAGACGCTGTAACGATTCATCAAAATTATGATATGATTTTAACAATCACGATAGTATTGCTATTATTTTCTTGTGTTAAAGTAATGGGGTCCTATATTTGCTATATTAAACTTGCCGATATCAGCCAAAAAATCACGAGTGAAATTAAAAAAAAGTGTTATCAAAATGTGAATATTCTTGACCATTACTTTTTTGAACGTAATGATAAGGGAGAGTTGATGACTAATTTTACTTCAGATATTGGAAAGATTAGGCATCATCTGACCAGTACAATTAAAACAATTATGGCGACTTTAGTTATCTTTATTTGCTCATTCTGCTACCTTCTAACTATTCATGCACCCTTTACTTTTGTTTTACTAACACCAGGAATTCTTTGCGGAATATCCTCTTATCATTTTGCCAAAAAAGTCAGACCAAAATATTCCCACCTTCGAGATTTATCTGCTTCTGTCAATGATTTGATTAGTGATAATATCGAAGCCAATAAAGTCGTCAAAACCTTTGCTATAGAAAACTTAGAAATTCAACAAATGAAAAAAAGAAAACAAAAATATGTAGATAGCGATATCGAAGTAGGAAAAATTGAAAATCGTTTTTTTGCCAAAATCGACTTATATAGTTATTTGATGAGCGCCATCTTTTTAATTTTTGGAGGATACTTGTTCATTCAAGAAAATCTAACTATGGGGGAGTTGCTTATTTTTAATTCTTACCTATATAATTTACGTTCACCGTTTATTCGCTTAGGTAGTATGATGAATCGTATCCAACGCTACCTTGTTGCAAGTAGTAGAGTTAAAAAATTAGTGGATGCTACACCGAAAATTTCCTTAGACGGAAAAATTCCTCTTCCGAGTTTACTCGTTCCTATTGAATTTAAAGATGTACGTATCGTTTTTGATGACCATGTTGTACTAGAAGGATTAAATTTCACTATCCATCCTTATGAAACTGTCGCATTTATTGGTTCTACGGGAAGTGGGAAGTCCTCTATTGTAAACCTATTATTAGGATTTTTAACACCAGAGTCGGGAGAAATTTTAATGGATGGACGAAATTATCTAGATTATAAAATCAAAGATATTCGAGAAAAAATTGGATATGTTACCCAGAATGCCTTCTTATTTAGTGATACCATTTATAATAACATTGGTTATGGAACGAAAAACCTAACCAAAGAAGAAGCCCAAAAATATGCGTCTCTTGCTTGTTGCCATTATATCGATAAATTAGATAAAGGACTAGATACCATTATTGGAGAAAAAGGTGTTGGTTTGTCAGGAGGAGAAAAACAGCGGCTTTCCCTTGCTAGAGCACTTGCTGTGCATCCAGATATTTTACTTCTTGATGATATTACTAGTGCATTAGATATAGAAACAGAAGAAAAAATCAATGAGAGCATTAACCATTTAGAATATCAATCGACTAAAGTGATTATTGCTAGCAAAATTGTATCCGTCATGCATGCAGATAAAATCTATTGCCTAAATCAAGGAAAAATTATAGAAAGTGGAACACATGAGGAGCTATTGAAACAAAAAGGTTACTATTATGAACTATATAATATCCAAAAAGGAGAGATGTAATATGAACGTAAATACTTATCGACAAGACGAAGAAAAGACAAGCTTCTCCTTTTCTAACTTTATTCGCATGTTGACATTCGTCAAGCCTTATCAAAAACAACTTCTCATCTCTTTTCTAATTGGCATATTTTCGAATATCTTGTTGCTACTTCTTCCCAAAATTATGGAATATGCGATTGATGTTTCCTTTATACAAAAAGACTTTATTCAAATTGTCTATTTAACTATAGGAATGCTAGTAATCATTATAATTGCGACTTGGTTAACAAAAATTAAACGAGATAAATTGTTAATCGTTTTAGATAAAGTAGCCAGAGATATTAAAATCGCAATATTTACCAAACTTCAATACTTGCCAAACACTTACTTTGATACTAGAAGCCATGGAAAAATTTATACTAGGGCAGCAACTTACCCAGATGAAGTTGCTTCTACCTTTTGCTACGGACTTGTACAAACCATTTTAGATATCATCAATTTGTTTTTTGTCATCTTATTTATGGTAACGACAAATTGGAAATTATCTTTAATCAGCATTAGTTTATCCCTCGTTTTAATTATCGTCTTTATCGTTTTATCTCCGATTAGAAGAAGATTACAACATATAGCAAACGATAAAACCTCTAATGTCAATGCTTACATTTCAGAAAGTATCAATGGCATTCGAATTACGCAATCATTTAATCGTGAAAAGAAAAACGAGAAAATCTTGCAGGATTTAGAAAAGAAAAGAATTCTTGCCAATAAAAAAGTATGGTACATTAGTAATTTGAATTGGGCGTTATCTGGAGTTTTTAATACCATCAGTATGGTAATTATCTTCTATGTTGCCTTAAAATATATGTACCCTGCAATAAGTATTGGTGCGATTATGGCAATTAATTCTTATTCCTCTAGATTTTGGGAACCAATTGAATATCTAACGAGCACTTATAATGAATTTATGGATGCTTCTACTTATTTAGAGAGAATTTTTGAACTGCTTGACGAAGACTTAGTGATTAACAATAGTCAATCCGCAAAAAATATCGAAATCGAAGGGAAAATAGAATTTAACAATGTATCTTTTTCTTATGATGAGAAAAAGCCCGTCTTAGAAGGATTTTCCATGCGAGTAGAAAAAGGAGAAAAAGTTGGATTAGTAGGAGAAACCGGTTGTGGTAAATCTACGGTGTTAAGTTTAATCTCTAGATTCTATGACGTCACCAAAGGTCAAATCTTAATTGATGATGTGGATATTAGAAATATTAAACTCTCTAGTTTAAGAGGACAGGTTAGTATGATGTTACAAGATAATTTTCTTTTTTCAAGAAGTGTAATGGAAAACTTAACTTTGGGAAAAAATATTTCTTTAGAAAAAGTGGAAGAAATTTGTAAAAGACTAGAAATTCATGATTTTATTCTTTCCTTAGAAAATGGATATGACACCATTCTTCGAAACAATGCATCGAATCTTTCTAGTGGAGAAAGACAACTTTTATGTATGGCAAGAATTATGATACAGGACCCTAAAATTTTAATTTTAGACGAAGCGACAAGTAATATTGATTTAAAAACAGAAAAAAGAATTACGCATGCCCTTAAACTCGTTAGTGAGAAAAGAACGACGATAATTGTTGCACACCGAATTACCACCATTAAAAATTGTGATAAAATTATCTTGATTAAAAATCATCAAAACAAAGAAGAGGGAACACATGAAGAATTAATGAAAAGAAAAGGCGAATATTATCATCTATATACGCATCAAGGTTCCGAAAAATAATTGAACAAAAAAAAGTTACGACATCCCATTTTTTTGAGATTACTCGTAACTTTTTATCGATTTTTAAATTGATAAGCCATCGCTAACAACTTTTTGATTTCTTGGTAAGTATTTTCGCTAACTTCTTTTTGAATTTCTTCTAAAACTTTTGTATCCTCATCATATAATTCCTGCCATCTTGTTTTTAAATACTTGTAGATAATGTTCACTTCATCTTTTGAAACACTTGGATAATTTTTAGAAATATATTTTTCTAAATCGGCTAAACTCATCCGCTTAATGTAACTTTCAACTAGATTTTTATACATTTTTAATATCCTCCATTTTTAGTATATGCAAAAAATTAAAAAAATTGTCCATACTAAGACTGCGAGGTGAAATACTTGAAAAATTTTAAAAATCAAATGCAAAAAAGATTGAACTATCTTAAAGTTGTCGTTCTTTTATTAAACTTTCTTCTTTGTTTTTTTCTTGTGGTCACCATATATATCGATAAAGATAAATATAGTGAAACCCTAAAAATTTTAGCCGATACCAAAGTAGAAGGAGAATCTGCTCCTCGGGGTAGAATTTATGATAGAAATTACAATTTATTAGTAGATAATGAGTCACTACCCACAATCCTTTATAAAAAAACGGGAAAAATTACCGCCAAAGAAGAGTCTGAATTAGCTTACCACTATAGCAAGTATTTACAACTCCCTTACGAAAAAATCACCACGAGAAATTTAAAAGAATTTTACGTAGTTATCAAAAGCGAAGAAGTAGAACAAAAGATTACCGAAGAAGAAAGAGAAAAAGTAAAACGAAGAATTTTAACCATCGATGATATTTATAACTTAAAACTTTCTAGAATTACAGAAACAGAGTTAAACCAATTAACAGAAGAAGATAGAAAAGCTGCCTACCTTTACTTTTTGATGAATCACGGCTATTCTTATCAAGAAAAAATTATCAAGGAAAATGCAAGCGATGAAGAATATTCCTATTTTTCTGAACATGAAGAGGAGATGTCCGGATTCACAACAAGCATGAGATGGAAAAGAAAATACCTTTATGGGGATACCTTCAAACTTCTTTTGGGAAGCGTTGGACCGATTACTAAAGAAGAAAAAAATGAATATCTAAAAAACGGATATGCCCTAACCGATATTGTTGGACACAGTTATATAGAAAAGCAATATGAAGAAATACTAAAAGGAAAAAAGGCGATATATAAAAAATCTTCTTCTACTAGTTTATCCAAATTATCAGATGAAAAACGTGGCGATGATATTGTTCTTACTATCGATATTCATTTACAACAAAAAGTAGAGGAAGTATTAAAAGCAGAACTTTTACGAGCAAAAGGAGAAGCAAATACCAATCTTTTTAACCGTAGTTATGTGATTATACAAGAGCCGGAGACGGGAGAAGTTTTGGCAATGTCAGGAATGCAAATCATCAAAACAGGAGAGGATTATACATTTTTGGATGTGTCTAGTGGAATTTTAACAGACCCGATGACTCCAGGAAGTGTGGTAAAAGGTGGTAGTATGTTGGTTGGATATAATACTGGTGCAGTAGAGTTCGGAGAAACAAAATTGGATGAATGTATTAAAATTAAATCCTCACCACCGAAATGTTCATCCCATCAGATTGGTTATACGGATGATATTCGTGCCTTAGCAGAATCTTCTAACGTTTATCAATTCAAAATTGCAATCGAGGTTGGAGGAGGAGTATATCGATACGACCAACCGCTAAAACTAAATGATGAAGCATTTGACATTTATCGTAAGACTTTTGCTGAGCTTGGTCTTGGCGTAAAAACCGAAATTGATTTGCCGATAGAAAGTCTTGGGTATATAGGAAAGAAGAAGGAAACGAATTTACTGTTGAACTTATCGATTGGACAATATGATACTTATACGCCGATTCAATTATCTCAATATATCACTACGCTCGCATCTAACGGAAAAAGATTGAAACCACATCTATTGAAAGAAATCCATCAGTCGACGACGGAAATAGAAATCGGTCAATTAAAAGAGAAGATAGAGCCAGTCATTTTAAATACAGTTACAACAAAGCCTGAATATTTAGAAAGAATTAAAGAAGGATTTCAGGCAGTAGTTAGTTACGGGACAGGACGAGGCATTATGGGAAACGCACCAAATCCGGCAGGAAAAACAGGGACGAGTGAAAGTTTTATTGATACGAATGGTGATGGTGTAATTGATAAAGAATCGGTAAGTAATGCCTTTGTAGGTTATGCTCCAGCAGAAAATCCGAAAATGACCATTACGGTTACATCCCCTGATGTTGAAGACCCAACCACCAATATTTCCTTTCATAGCTATGTAAACCGCCGTATTGCCAAAGAACTTTCTAACTATTATTTTACCAATTAGAAGAGAAACTCCTAGAAGGAAATTTCTCTTCTTTTTGGTACTATAAAAGTGTAATAATTAATTACAGAAATGTGATTGAATAT
>CAJUNG010000006.1 GCA_910587725.1 uncultured Bacilli bacterium | reverse complement strand
ATTTGCAAAAATTTCCAATTTTCCCCAAAAAATGTCAAAATTTTTTTATTTTTTTATCCACCAACAAAAAGTATGGAATTTTATTTACGCTAAGTAATTATTCCATACTTGATTTAGTTTTTTTAAACAAAGAAGAAAGAAACGACTTCTTTTTCACTGGCGTAGAAGAAACTGTGGTAGTCTTTCTAAACGATGGCAAATGATAATCCTCAGATACTTTATAAATAGGTCCTGTATCATCTAAAGATAAAGTAAACTTTTCACCATCAAACAAGTAAGAGGCATTGTCTAACTTCTCTTCTAAATAATCAACCTCGGTAAGGAAAAAAAGAACATCATCAGAAATAACCTCTTCAAAATAAGACTTTTCCTTCTCGATATAATCTATGGCCCCAAAATCAATAGCTAACTTCATAAAATAAGACCTCAACTGTCGATGATCAAAACCTTTTAAATTCTCTAAGACATCTATTTCAATAACCTTACCTAACGAAGAATCTAACACGTGAAAAATAGAATTCTGTTCGCTTTTAGGAAACGTCAAAATTTGATATAAAATCTGCTGCGATAATTCTCCATTTTCTATCTCAAAATAACGAAGTACAGAAGAAAATAAACGCTCATCATAATCCACATAATCTAAAGCTTTACGCAATAAATCCTGATTATCACAACAACACTGCTCTAAATTAGAAAGAAGATTCGAAAACGAGGAAATATCTTCAGGTTCAATTTTCTTGATTTTATCGACCAACAAGGGAAGTAAATGATTCTCTCTAAAGAAAGAAAAACAAGAAGAAAAGTCTTTCTTTCCTATCGTACGATAATATTGATAAAATTTAGAAATCACTTCCTCTAAACGAAGTTCAGGAAATGTTAAATATTTCAAAAAAATAGCACTTACATCTAATTTAGAAAAAGAAAACGATTGCTCTAAAATCGGTCGATTCTCTTCTAAAGAAAAAAAGTCAGAAGTTTTTAAAAGACTTTCCAAAATGCTTTTAAATACTTTTTGGTATCCAATATAAGTCGAATTCCATACAGAAGTCATTCGAGAAAGAAGAAATTCATTTTCAAAAATAAAATCGAACTGAATTAGCTTTACAATTTGCTCTAACCACATATTATCTGAAAATAAAAGTAAAAATTTGCACTTTCTGATATTCTGATGAAAAAAGTCGGAATCTTCCATTAAAGAAATTAAAAGTGACGCATTAGAAATAGGAAGAAGTAAAGTAAATAATTCTTCTCGAATCATTAAGTCTTCTCGTTCTAAAATAGAAACCAAACTTCGAATTGACGTGATATCTTTGTCAAATAGAAAAATGGCCTGCTCCTTCGTGATGATTTGTTTCATTAAACATGCTTTTAAAAATAATAGTTTCTCTCTCATATGATTCACCTGCCGTATGAGTATATCATAAGCATATGCATAATCACAAGAAAAAAAACATAAATCAAGAATAAATCATTCTATTATTTATGTTTACATGTAAAAACTATTCTCCTAACTCTAGCGTATAAGGATTTAAGTAACTCCCATCTCCTATATTCGTTTTGGCAACACGGACATTACTCTTTAAATAAAGCGAGGGTCTTACACTAAGCTCATCTGTATAAGACGAATAATAATCCAATTCACCAGACGTACGAATCACATACTCAGCCTCAAAAGCATCATACTGAGAGTAATAAACAGGGGTTATCGTCCAAAAATCCATAATATTTTCTTGATTAGTAGGTGCTGCAAATAATTCTCCAACACGGGGAAGACCAACATTTGCCGTTGTTGCATGAGAAGTTCTCGGACAAGTTGAAGTAGAAACATCAGCAGTAAAAGAAGAACAAATTGTTGAACGATAATCCATATGATAAGGTTTATTGCAGGTATCAAGTCCCCCAAAATACCATGTTGTATTCGGCTCAACCATATTCTTAGTAACCGCATCAAACGATTGATAATACTCTTCTAATCGCCCCTTGATACCGGCCTCAGAAAAACTGACTTCTAAAGGTTCATGATGAAATGCAACAGTAGAAAGACTTGCAGGAGCATCAACTGCCATGATTTTCGCAAATCCATCTTCTACACCAACGATTCGGTATAATTCCTGATTAAAGCTTACGTACTCTCCACTATATCTTTCAGAAATCAGAGTCATTCCACCAACTGGACGCTTATTGTCCCCTGCCAATCGATAAGGAGAATTTTTACTTCCGTCACCAGAAACAATTTCAATATTTGCATGCATGTTAATTGCTGGTCTAAGCAAATAGGCATTTCCATCAGGAGGGCCAGAACCAACAGAACTAGCATAAACAGTATAAAGTGAAGATTCATTAAATGGCGTCATCAAAGCCCAAGCAGTATCATTAGGAATCGTTAAATAATTTTCTTCCGTATTATTTAAAAATCCACTAATATAATAGTACTCATACAAATTCAAAAGTCCAACCCCTCTTGCCACAGAGATATCAGCACTAGGTCTTTTTGAAGGATCCCCCGGAGAAAAATCAGAAGCCGACATTACTGATGCGTTCCAGATACTATCCATCTGGATATAGTTTTGATAATCGTGTAGAGTAGGTAGAAATTCTTGTTGTAGCCATCGATCGGCATAACTATTCTCAAAAGTTGTATTACCATCATCATGATAAGGAATTATCGTCATCATATCATCCGTAACTAATTTTACAGAATTCGTCCTAGGGGACCAAAGAACTGCTCGCCAAAGTTTTCCCGAATACCATACATAATTTCTCGTACAGTTTCCAGAAAGGAAAACATCCGTATTATCATCTAAAATATCACAAGTCTCTCCTTTGTTTTCCTCTAAAAGACTCCTTAACGTCCCCAAAGACTCGCCACTATTTCCAGAATCTGTCTGATACGCCTCCACCTTAATTTTAGCAAAATAGTGTTTATTTTCTTCCTCGATTGTTGCATCCCATGTCAACCAAAGACGGAGCTCAAAATTTTTAGTAACTCCTGGTGCTATTGCCCCACTCGTTAATAAATTGTTTACTTTAGATAAAAGCGTAGGTCCAGAAACTACTGTACCATCTTCTTTAAGCTCAAACTTTAATTTGTCATTTTTTAAAAAATTACAACCAACACAAGCATTTTTCTGTTCCTCATCCTCTAACAAAAAGATTCGATACTCACTATCTAAATCTCCCGTGTTCGTTAAGCTAAAAGTATACGGGTTTAAAGTTGCACCTACACTATCAGTCATCGGATACGCATTATTTAAACGAATCGCATTCGTCTCCCCTTGAATTTCAAAATCCAAAGTACCAATCGACATCGAATAATTTACTTTTCCTACAATGTTCATTTTAAAAATGGCATAACTCGTAGAAGCAAGAGCAATTACAGTTAAAAATAACATACAAATTGTAAAACCAATTTTTCTTTTTCTCATATCTTCACCATCTATTCTTTTCATTCTATCCTATATACAATGATAAAGGATTTTCAAAAAAAAAGCAAGAAAAAAAGTTCTATTTTCCCTAGAACCCTAATATTGAAGATATGCTTTCTAAAACAACCACTTCTCCAAAAAAAGAAAATGAATGAATGAAAGACATCTAATTTTTTATCAACTTAACATTTTCTCATCGAAATACTGCAAACTTTATGATACGCTCTTTTTTCAATTGATGGAACGTCTTGAAAAGAAACGATATCTTCACTACCGTAAGAAATAGCCAAATCCTCTTTTCTTCTCATCATCTTCATCTTTTTTTCTTTTACTAGTTTAACTGTAGATACACCTATCGCCATAATAGATACAGCAAAACATAAATTTCTAATACCCTTTTTCATGATTTTCTAAACCTCCCCGTAAAATATCAATTCTTTCTTGAAAGTTTCTACTTTCTGTAATATAACTTCCAGAAACAACAACATCAACGACTTCTTTTACTTGATGAATTGTTCCCTCGTTGATTCCGCCGTCAACACTGACTATAATATCACCTTTTCCTCGCTCTAGCAAGAAAATTTTTAAATCCATAAGCCGTGCTTCCATAAAGGAAAGAAAACTTTGCCCTCCCTTTCCCGGTTCTACACTCATCACCAAAATCATATCCAAAAAATCTAAATAAGGGGCCAACACAGAAATATCTGTTCCTGGCTTTATCGCAAGACCTGCCTTTAACCCATAAGAATGAATCAGTTTTAACCCCGCTTCAATATCTTTTCCTAGTTCTACATGAAAAGTAATAAACTCTGTATTTAAAGAGGCAAACTTACGAATTAAAGGAAGAACATCTACGGCCATTAAATGCACATCTAGCCGCTTAGAAGTATATTTATAAATTTTTTTAAGTTTACGAAAGGAAAGTGATTTGGAAGAAACAAATTTTCCATCCATATAATCCACATGAATATAATCTACATCGGTAAAATTCAATTTCTTTAAATCGATTCCTATGTCACGACTTGATAAAAAAGACGCCGAAACCTTCAAATCCATCACCTACTTTTCTTTCATAAATCGTCGATAATTTTCATATCTAGAAGACAAAATCTTCCCATTATTGACCTGCTTTTTGACTTCACACTCTTTTTCATTTAGATGATGGCAATCAGCAAATGGACAAGAATAAAAAGAAAATTCTAAAAATGCATCTTGAATATCCTCATTAGTCAAATCTTTTAATTCTAAAGAAGAAAATCCTGGTGTATCTAAAACTTTTCCCCGGAAAAGATGAATCAATTCTACATGTCGAGTCGTATGTTTACCACGTCCTAAAGCCAAAGAAATTTCTCCAGTTTCAAGATGTAGGGATGCGTCTAATCGATTTAATAAAGTCGACTTTCCTGCTCCAGTCTGCCCAGTAAAAACGGTAGTTTTTCCACGGAACATTCGCTTTATCCGAAAAAGATGAAAATTCATCACCACAGAATAACCACAAGTACGATAATACTTTAAAATGGGTTTAATTTTCTTTTTTTCTTCCTTGGTTAATAAATCATACTTCGTAATACAAATCACCGGAGTAATATGATAATAATGCATAAGGGTCAAAAGTTTATCCAATAAGTAGTCTTGAAAATCAGGATTTTTAACACTAGTGACAATAAAGGCCTGATCAATATTAGCAACCATCGGACGAATGAGAACATTTTTCCTTTTCTCAATTTCTAAAATATAATTTTCTTTTTCATCGAAGCGAACAAAGTCCCCAACCACGGGAGTAATATTTAACGCACGAAATTTACCACGGGAACGACACTCATGAATTTTCCCCAAATGGTCCTCTACAAAATATAGATTACTTAATATTTTTACTATTTGTCCTTCCATGAACGCCTCCCCGATAAAAGACACCACAAGATTATTGTGGCATCAAATCATTCAAATTACTATCATCCTCTCCACCACTTGTTGAAATTTCAGGCACTTTAGCAATCACTACTTTTAAAGTAACCCCTTTCTTAATTGGTGTACCTGGAACTCTAGATTGACTTAACACCGTTCCTTCTGGTGCTTGTAAAGTCTCTTCATATTCTACACGTAAAGTTACTCCATATTGCAAACAGAACGCCTCTACATCCTCTATTGTATAAGCATCTTCTACAAAATCCGGATAACCTTCTAAAATATTAGGAATATATAAGGTTACACTATCTCCTTCCGCAAGCTTAGTACCAGCTGGTGGACTTTGGGCAATAATTTCTTGATTTCCTACAGAAGTCACATCATCAACTTCTTTTTTATCGATAGTAACAACTAGTTTATGTACACTTTCAAGTAATGTTTGAATCTCAATGTAATTATCCCCTTTGAAATCTTCCATCGTATAAACTTCTTTTCCTAAGGATTCATAAATCGTAATTGTCGTCCCTTTCTTTATACTACGTCCTGCCTGCGGAGAAGTACGAATAACTCCACCTTTTTCAATAACATCATTTGCTTCTTTTTCCGTTTCAACCGCAACTTCAAATCCTGCTTCTTTTAGCTTTGCTTCAGCTTCGATTACAGAAAGCGTAGTAACATCAGGGACTTTGATATCAGGAATTTCTGTAAGCCGCGGAATCAAGATAATGGCAATCACGATAGCAAGAATTAAAAAGGCAAACACACTCATCAAAATCCAAATCACACGATTTCCAGATTTTATCGTCTTATCTTCTTCCTCTACCTTAACCGCAACCTCAACATCTTTTTTCTTATCTATACTTGAATCTTTTTCTTTAACCGGCTTCACCATTGGTTTTTCTTCTTCTATTTTTAACGTTTCCGTCTTCTTCTTGATGACAATTTTTTCATCAGGGTCATGTTCAGGATATTTAAAAATTAATCGAGCTTCATTCATTCTCTCATCATTTAAAGCGGTCAGTAAATCTGCATGCATCTCTTTTGCATCGGCATAACGATTTTTAGGATTTTTGGCCGTTGCTTTTAAAATAATGTTTTCAACACTTTGAGGAATCGAAGGATTTTTCTTTCTTACTGAAGGAATTGGGTCATGCATTTGTTTTAACGCAATTTCTACTGCATTGTCCCCACGAAATGGCAAACTCCCTGTTAATAATTCATAAAACAAAATCCCCATAGCATAAATGTCACTACGAATCGTCGAACCTTTTCCACTGGCTTGTTCAGGCGGAATATAATGAACACTTCCCATTACCGAATTTGTCTGTGTAAGCTGAGTAGAATTTAGCGCAACCGCAATGCCAAAATCTGTAATTTTGACGGTTCCATCTTCTTTAAGCATCACGTTTTGTGGTTTTAAATCCCGATGGATAATATAGCTATCATGCGCTTGAGCAATCCCATCAGTTAACTGAAGCATAATATCAATTGCTTCACTCAAAGTAATGCTTCCTCGTTTTTTTATGAGTTGTTTTAATGTCTTTCCATCAATATATTCCATAATGATATAATAAATTCCCTCATCTTCACCAACATCATACATTTCTACAATATTTGGATGAGATAAACTAGAAGCGGAAAGTGCTTCTCTTTGGAAACGTCTTACAAACTTCTCATCATTCGCAAGGTCTCCTCTTAACACTTTAATGGCAACTTTTCTGTTTAAAATCGTGTCATATCCCACATAAACATTGGCCATTCCACCTTCTCCGATACTTTTAATAATTTCGTATCTTCCACTAATCATTTTCCCCTTTTCAATCATTTTTTTCACCCTCTTTTAACTTTAAATAGGCGATGGAAATATTATCCGTACCACCACGATTATTTGCTTTATTAATTAATTTTACCACTTTATCTTCTAATAAGGAATCTTCTAATAATACTTTTTCAATTTTCGAAGAATCAATCATATTCGTAAGTCCATCGCTACAAAGAAGTATATCCGTAATTTCTAAGTCACAATCAAAGATGTCTATATCAATCGGGTCATTTGCTCCTAATGCTTTCATTAATACATTCTTTTTAGGATGATTAACCGCTTCTTCTTCCGTAAGCTCTCCTGCCGTCACCAATAAATTTACTAATGTATGGTCATAAGTTACTTTATGCAAAATATCATCTTTCATCACAAATCCGCTAGAGTCCCCAATATTTCCAATTAAAATATAGTCTTTAGTCACAATGGCAGTAACTAAAGTCGTCCCCATTCCCGTAGATTCTGGATGGTCTTTTTCATAGCGAAAGATTAAACTATTAATCTCATTGACTGCATCTTTAAGCCACGAAATCGCATCATTTTTCTTCATATGCAAGAAAGTATCTTTAAAGTGGTTCGATAAATAACTAATGGTAATCGAACTCGCTACTTCTCCAGCAGAATGTCCGCCCATTCCATCAGCAACTGCCATTAAGTAATCATTCTCTACATTTTTTACAATAATGACACTATCTTCATTATGACTTCTGACTTTACCACAATCTGTCAAATAAAATGATTTCACTTATCTCTCCTCCTTCTTAGAACGAAGTTGGCCACAAGCAGCACTAATTGCTCCACCGTACTCTCTTCTAATTGTAACATTAATTCCACGTTTTTTCAAGGTATCATAAAAATTATGAATCGATTTCTTTGTGCTTCTTTTTAAGTCGATATGACTTGTTTCGTTATAAGGAATTAAATTGACGTAACAATTCATCCCACGAAGTAAATCAGATAAAAGATGAGCACATTCTGTTGAATCATTAATCTCATTTAATAAAATATATTCAAAAGTCACTCTTCGATTCGTAAGAGAAATGTATTCTTTCAGTGCCTGAATTAACTCTTCCATCGGATACACTTTACTAATCGGCATAATCTGCTTACGAATTTCATCCGTCGGCGCATGTAAACTAATGGCAAGATTTACTTGATAAGGAAGATGTGAAAATTCTTTGATTTTAGGAACAATTCCACAAGTCGATACAGTAATATGTCTTGAACCAATCGCAAGACCTTTGGCATAATTAATAATGGAAATGAATTTAATCAACTGTTCATAATTATCAAATGGTTCTCCAATTCCCATAACGACGACATGACTAATGCGAATTTTTTCTAACTTTTCTAAAAGTAAAATTTGTTCTACCATCTCGTGAGCTTCTAAATTACGGACCTTTTTTCGTCTACCACTTTCACAAAAAGCACATCCCATATTGCATCCTACTTGACTAGATACACAAATACTTTCTCCATAAATATGTTTCATTAACACCGCTTCTACATGTTCTCCATCAGGAAGACGAAACAAATATTTTTTTACATCGATATCTTCTTCACGGTCAACAAGAGTAATCGTATTTAAGGTAAAATTTTGTTCTAATTCTTCAAGTAACTCTTTTTTTAAATTGGTCATTTCTGAAATATTTTCAATGCGCTTGCGATATAACCATTCAAAAATTTGTTGTGCGCGAAATTTTTTATCCCCATGTTGTACAAAATAATCTTCTAATTCCTCAATTGTAAAGTTATACAAATTCATAACAAACACCCAACTTAATTATAAAAAAAAATAAGTTCAAGTGCAATGAAAATGAATTTATTTTTGTAAAGTTTTGTAAAGACAAAAAAAGAAGGGAAAAGCCTTCTTAAAAACATTAACACTAAAGTACCTTAACGCACAACCCCAGGAGAAAAAGGCACTACATCATTCCCCATCATCACGTACCTTTCAATAATACTAGCAACAACAGAAATATAATTTGAAGAAAATTGAATATCTTCTACAACATATCCTTCTTCCATAAGTAAATTTTTGAAACTTTCAACAAAAAGCTCCATAGAAACCTCTCTTCGTAAGCGTTCTCTATACCGATTATCTCCATTCGTAAATCCTTGATATTTCCCAAAATAAATTGCTTGATTTAAAGCAAATTCCAATTGCTCCTTCCCATATTTCTGATAAGTTGCGACACAAGCATCCACAACTAGGGAATGAAAATCTAAAAATTCTTTTTGACCATCATTAGAAAGTTTTAAAGTAATCCCTAAACGAAGAAGAATATTTTTCATATCCTCTTTAGTAACGCCCTCTGCTAAAAAGCGAGCGCGAAAACTCTTCTCTCTAGTAATCGCTAAATACGAACCAGTTTCAACGAATTCCGATAAATAAATGGAAAATGAAGAGCCATATTTTTGTTCTCCTAATTTAAGATAATCTAAAATCAACGTATCTTTACTTGAAATAAAACTAGTTTCTTGAGAAACTTCATTTCGGGCGTTAACGTTTTTTAAGTATTCGTTATAATTGTTCTCCGTATGATGAAGCCTATTTTCATCTTTAAAAGACTCTATATAGTTAAATAACTGTTTTTCATCCAGATTACCTTTTGTATGTTCTAACAATAATTTAATGACTTGTTTAAAATTAACGATACCAGCACCAACATTCAAAAAACGTTGAGAATAAGATTGAAAGAAAGAGGAATCAACAAATTCTGACAATCGAGTACACCGAGAAAAAGTATCTTGATAATAGTTTTCTAAAAATAAGGAAAAAGAAGAAAGAGAAGCAAATTTTAATTGACTTTCATCTTTAAGTTTTTGCAGATACTCCACCAACATTTGACTAACAACATCATTATAACTTAAAAAATGGTCATAAGCGATACCAATTTTTCCGCGCTTTACGGAAAAAGGATTGGTAAATTTCATATAAGTTTGTAATCCTGAGTGTGATTGAAGATAAGATAATACTTTTTCTGCATCCGAAAGTTTAGGAATTCTAAGAACAACCGAATCAGAACGTAAAATTTTCGAAACTTTTGACATTGTATCGATTTTTTCGCTTTCAATAAATTGAAAAATTTCATTCACGCAAAATTCCATTACCTCTTTAGGAAAGGATAAATAAATTTTCACACAATCCTTTTCTGAAGAAGGATGAGAAAATTGTAAGAAGCTTGGTTGTTTTGAATTAACATAAACATTTAGATGGAAAGAATTTGCAAAATGTGCTTGCCATTTAGAAAATAAATCATAAATATCCTTATTTTGTTGTTCTTCTTCAGTTAATCCATAATTCATAAGAAGATGATAAATAGTCGCATTTCTAATTTCCAAAGTCGGATTTTGTTGATAAATCTTACCTAAATACTGAATAAATTCTTCCATTTTCTCTCGATTATTCATACATCTATCTCCATTTCAAATTCTTGGGTATCATCAAGCATAAAAGAAAGATCTAATGTGTTTTGTAAATCTTCCTCTTCTTCATTAAGAAGTAAATTTTCTCGTAAATCCTCATCGATTTCTAAAGGTAGTTCTATTTTTCTACCATCCACTATGGCAGAATATGTTTTTTCACCGTTCATCATCTCACCACTTTCCTCTATATTTCAAAATCTTGAATTCTTCCATAATCATCAAATTCCATAGTCAAAATAAAGTTGGTATCTCTTCCCTTTAAATAGGAAAAATACGCAGAATAATCTAGTTTAATCTTTTTAAAATAGCCTTTTTTTGTATAAGTCACTTCCATTCGATTGATTGGATATTCTGAAAAACTATCATAATCAACATTTGTATAAGTATCTAATAAATCGGGAGTACTGACCTGATAAATTAATTGATCATCTTCTCCTGTTTCAAAAAGAGATAACCCCATAATTTCTTTAATTGAATCTAAATCAAGATAGAAAAAATAATCACGGATTAAAGGAGAATCTAAAATTTGATATTTGCCGTCAATAAGACGCATATAAGAGTCGCCAAGTTTTGCATATTCTTCTTTTTCTGTTGTAAGGATAGAAAATTTTGCCTTATTGGCATAAACTTTTCCGTCGATGATTTCTTTTTGATTATCGATTTCTACCGAGTACGTAAAATGATAGTTTAACACAAGCTCCATTTCTGAAGAAGAATCACTTGGAGAAGGCGCAGGAGAAACAGGAGGTTCATCTAAAGTATCTCGGGAAGAGGAAACTCTTGCCATTATTCCTAAAATAACAAAAAAGCAAATCCCCACAATAGCAATAATCGTATCCTTATTCCAATCAAACTTTTTATTCTTCATTTTTTCTACTCCTCATTAAACACTTTCCCAAGTAAACGATTTGGATCTATTCCATGAAAATAATCAGAAACTTTCATCCGTTTTTTTCCTTCGATTTGAAATTCTGTAATGACAACTTCTCTATCTTTCACCGAAATACCAAACCCATCTTTATAAATACGAGCAATTTCTCCATCTTTTTTTTCTGTATAGAAAGTATCCGTAATATAGGCCTGATAAAACTTTACAATTTTTCCCTCTAGTTTTGCATAGGCCCCCGGATGAGGAGAAAGCCCACGAATATGATTCCAAACATCAATCGCATATCGATGAAAGTCGACAAGTTCTTCTTCACGTTTAATATTCCAAGCGTAGGTTACTTCGTTTTCATCTTGTTTTACCGGAGAAATGCGATGAGAAATAATCTCTGGTAATGTTGCTAGTAATAAATCTCTTCCCATTAAAGATAACCGATCATGAAGTGTTTCTAAATTATCTTCTGATGAAATAATTGTATCTTTCTGAGAAATAATATCTCCTGCATCCATTTTTTCTACCATATACATAATCGTAATTCCTGTTCGCGGATAATTATTCATAATCGCACGATGAATAGGTGCCCCACCACGAAGTTTAGGAAGTAAGGAAGCATGAACATTGATACAACCATATTTCGGATAATCTAACATCTCTTTAGGAATAATTTGACCATAAGCAGCAGTAATAATGATATCTGGTTTAAAGTCAAGAATCTGGGAATATTCCTTTTTTATGGATTTCGGTTGTAATACAGGAATACCTAAAGAAAGTGCACAAGCTTTTACTGGAGTATTCGTTAAAATTCGTTTTCTACCCACTTCCTTATCTGGCTGACTCACAACCAAGACAACATCATAATCTTTTACAAGTCCTTCTAATATCGGAACACTAAAATCAGGTGTTCCCATAAAAATTACTCTTAACTTTTCATTCATATTTTAACTCTTCCTTTCTATCAACTCAAGCCCATCCCGATAAATCGCTTCTAATTCTTTATTTTGTTCATCACTCATTCCTAAATAAGGATTTTTATAACTATCTACTGTTCCTACATGATGGAATAGAATCTCTCCTTCTAGAATAAAATAAACATCTGGAACAAGAAGTCGATAATTGTCGTTGTTATCTTTTTTTAAATAAGAGGAAAGTTTATCGATAATTTTCGAAGAATCGCGAATCTGTTTCACATCTACATAGTAAAGGTTAACATGAGAAGATTGCATCGCGGTAAGAAGAGGAAAAATAATATTCCTACACCATGGACAAGTAGAGTAACCAAAATAAATAACCCCAGTCCCATTTTCTAACATAGAAAGAATTTTCTCTTCTGCTAGATAAGTAATCGAATATTCTTTAGGAAATTTTACGCGAATATACTCACCATTTTCATAGGGTAAATGATTATAAAATTCATAAGACAAGAAAAACCGATAAGAATCCGTAAAATAAGTATAAATTCCGAAACAAGAGAAAACAGATAATAGAAAAATCAAACCAATCAAAAACTTCTTCTTCATAATGAACCTCTATCACTATTTATTTTATCACAGATTTAAGAATTATAAAGAAATTTTTTTAGTACTCAAATAAAGTAAACAAAATGATAATGATTAGACAAAAATAAATAACCTTTGGTAAATGTACAACATTTTTAATAACTTTTTTCCAAAATTTTGTAGAAAATTGGAAATTTTTGCAAATATTTATATTAGAGGGAAATAATATTCTTTCTAAATTAAATATCAAAGGAGGTGTATTCTTGGATACGACAAAACTACAAAATTTAAGAAAAACGATTCATATGACCAATGATTCTTTCTTTAAAGCAATGATTAAAGACCCTTCATCAAAAGATATTCTATCTTCTGTTCTCTCTATTCTTTTGCATCTCCCCAAGAAAGAATTTGAACATATGAAAATTACAGGAGGTGAAATACCAAAACAGAATCAAAAAGAAAAGGGAAAAGTCTCGGATATCATCATTTATCTAAATCATCTAGACCTAATCATCATTCTAGAAATGAATCAACAAAATACATTAGACATCTTTGAAAAGAATAGTGAATATGCAAACAAAATTGCCTTTCTTTCGACAAAACGCATAGAAACAAGATATATCTACAAAAAAGTCATATTGATTAATTTTAATTGTTTCAACAAGAAGAAAGTGAAAACGGCAATTCAATATTTTACTGTAAATGATCAAAATCAAGTCATAGAAACAAAAAAAGGATATCAATCGATTCACTTAAATCTAGACAGAATTATTGATATGAGGTATAATAGAGGTATCGATGAGAAACTGATTCGCTATGCCAAATACTTAACCGCAGAGGGAATCGAAAATATCAAAAAATGTGCTGAAGGAGATGAAGAATTAATGAAAACTATACCAAAAGTTGAAGAATACCTAGAAAATGAAAATGAGATTGGATACTATGATTATGAAGAAAACAAACAGCGATTAATCGATGGAAGCTATTTTTTAGGAGAAGAGGTGGGATTAGAAAGAGGACGGGAAGAGGGACAAAAAATAATCATTCAGAGTCTTGCTAAAAATATGACCATCTCAGAAATTTCTAAAGCTTCTGGAATGAGTGAAAAATCAATTCTTTCACTATTAGAGTCCTAAACAAAAAAAGCAAACGAAATAGAGATAAATTTTCTATTCGTTTGTTTTTCTATGGAGCTAGAACAACGCGAAAGGAAAGATGAACGAACATTTTACCAGTATTATATCCGAACGAAAAGGCACCGGATTCTATACCCTCAGCCCAATAACCTCCACGGGAAAACCAAGAGCGATTAGGATGAACAAAATGTGCCAGGTCAGAGTACCAACTGCTCCTATGATTCGAAAGTTCATCAGGATTTTTTACATCTTGAAACGGCCCCATCTCGCGTGTTGCATCCCCTAATATCCCGCCTTGATAATCGCTAGAATTTTTAGCACTGTTTGAATATTTATCATAATATCTTTCCCACTCACTACTTTCAAAAAAGTCACTATAAATATTGGTGATTCCACTATCTCCACCTATAGTACTTGCATAGATATTATACCCCATAACATATTCCTGTGCCCCACCGGACATATCATAAATTCCACTAATATTTCCCGTCGTACTTGCGGTATAACCGACTTCTGTATTATAGGGTTGTGTTACATCAGATGTTGTTCCATTTAGATTTTCCGGAACGCTTTCGTTATTTATCGAATTATATCCTAATGTAGGTTCTTCTACAGAAGCATATCCTGTTTTATAAGCATTATTGTTATTGTTTCTTACACTTACCATACTTCCATATTTTGAATGTTGTAAATATGCTACTGCTCCCCATTCGGTGTTTTTCATCATATGAGACTCATCACTTCGTAAATAATCGTAACTTGCCTTAAAAGCATTCCCCACTGTAATATTTCTCCAACTATAAACGTCTGGTTTTATTTGTAGTTTTGCTGAATCACTGGAATTAACTTGAGCAGTCTCTGTGGATGTCGCTCCCTTATATCCGGATTCATATTTTCCTACCCAAAATCCGTTTGAATCAAATGAGGTAAATGCTGGATGAGTTAACCAACTACCTGTCGTTGTCCCATTCGATATTGTAGTATCTTTATTTTCAAATTCTACTTCGATTTCCTGTACTCGATTTTCAATCGCAGTTAACCCAGTATAAACCGTATCATTGAATATTTTATACTTGTACCTTGGAATCCAAACAAAATAACTCTCAATATTGTCTTCAGGAATTATCTCATTATCTGCATAATTAACAGACTTATCTAATAACACTACTGCATTCGCCCATAACTTGTCTTCATAGGAATACCAATCATCATAGATACTTGCTTTATGTACTATTCCATCATTTTCAATCGTTACAGGAATCAAGTTATCACTTAGTACTGGGTCTGTTCCATTTAAAACAGATTCTGTATAAATCTCTTTAGGAATTTGTTCTGCACTAACCTGAATTCTGAATCTTAAGCTTTTATTTTGAATTGACGCATTATCAGTAACCGTATCTTTTATCCATAAACGAAGATTGTATTCAATTGTTTCATTCCCATTAATAAGACCTGTATCAATCACTAAATTTTCTAAATCGTTTAAAGTAGAAATCGAAGTCTCACCATTTTTCGTTAGACCTAGTCTTACATCACTAAAAGATAATCTTTCACCAGTCGTAATATCTTCTAAGCTTAAGACATAACTTGCCTTCTCATCTGAATTATTGATTAGGCGAAAATCAAACGACTTACTTAGCATTCCTACTTCATCATAGACAGGCAAAGTATTATCAATCGTAAAGTTATCATCCTCTTCTAAATCGATATTTAAGTTCCCGACCGTAATCACTTGACGCCTTGTCCCATTAATCGTTACGTTAATAAATGCATAAGTTACACTTAGAAAGATAACAAAAATACTCGTTAAAAATATTGTAATTTTTGCTATCTGTTTTTTATTCTCTTTATTCATATACATCCCTACCTTATCAAATTACTATTGCTACTATTCTAAAAAAGGAAAACAACTTTTACTGGTTTTTTTATTTTATGGAGATAGAACGACACGGAAAGAGTTCCTACTTTCTGCCCCACCTAAATTTGCTGTAAAGGAAAATATTCCAGATTCAAAGCCAATTAACCAATGCCCTCCTCGAATCACCCATGGTTGTTCTGGAATAACTAATAATCCAAAATCGTTATACCAACTCGTTCTAATTCTATTATCTTCATTCCCGAATGGTCCCATCTCTCTAGTTGCATCTCCTAATAATCCAGCTTGATAATCCGTGGTATTTATCGATAAATATTTATCATAATATTTTCCCCATTCACTATTTGTAAAGAAATCCCCATAGATATTGGTTAACTCACTACCTCCTCCTATGGTATTAGCACCTATATTGTATCCCATCACGTATTCCCAAGATCCACCAGACATATCATAGATTCCACTAATATTTCCGGTTGTACTTGCTAAATAACTTACCTCTGTATTATAACTAAGCGTAACATCCGAAGAAGGTCCAAACTGATTTCCCAAGATACTTATATCATCAGGATTTCGACCTCTTGTTGGTTCTTCTACACTAGCATACCCAGTCTTATAAGAAGTATTATTATTATTTCTTACACTCTTCATGCTTCCATATTTTGAGTGTTGCAGGTATGCTACTGCTCCCCATTCCATATTTTTCATCATATGACTTTCATCACTTCTTAAATAATCATAGCTTACTTTAAAAGCATTTCCTACAGTAATGCTTCTCCAACTATATACGTTTGGTTTTATCTGTAGTTTTGCAGAATCACTAGAATTAACCTGCGCATCCCCCGTTAAACTTGCCCCTTTATAGCCAGACTCAAACTTTCCTACCCAGAATCCGTTCGTATCAATTGAAGTAAATGCGGGATGTGTTAACCAACTTCCCGTAGTTGTTCCATTTGAGGCTTGTGTATTTCTGTTTTCAAATTCTACTTTAATTTCTTGTACTCGATTTTCTATTGCAGTTAAACCTGTATACACGGTATCATTGAATATTTGATACTTGAATCTTGGTATCCATACAAAGTATGACTCTATATTTTCTTCTGGAATTATTTCGTACTCACTATAGGTTTTTGTCTTATCTAAAAGAACAACGGCATTCGCCCATAGTTTATCTTCATAGTTATACCATTCCTCATAAATATTTGCTTTTTGTACAGTTCCATCATCTTGAATCGTTACAGGAACTAGATTCTCTGAAAGGATTGGGTCGCATCCATTTAATAGGGTTTCTCTATAAGTCCTTTCCTCTGTCTGTGACATCCTTAGACTCATTTTAAACATCATACTTTTTCCTTGAATTGATGATTCCTCTTCAAGGGTATCTCTTATCCATAAGCGAAGTTCATATTCAATCGTTTCATTTCCTAAAATAACACCTTCATCAATGACGTTGTCCACAATATTTGATACAAAATCAATTGTCGTTTCTTTATTTTTAGTTAATCCATACTTTACATCTTCACGAGCAAGAGGTTGTCCCACAGTAATTTCTTCTAGTTTCAAAACATATGCCGTATCCATACTTGTTTTATTCGTAATTCTAAAGGTAAACGCTTCTTGTATCATTCCTACTTCATCATACATTGGTAAAGCATTTTCAATATATAAATTATTCTCATCCTCATCTAAAACTAAATCTAGATTTCCGGCATTTACTACTTGTTGTTTACTTCCAAAAATTGTGAGATTGATAAATGCAAAAGAAACACCGAAAGTCAACATAAAAGGTCCAAGGAAAAACACACCTATTTTAACAAATTTACTTAAGTCCCTCTTTTCCATCTCTCTACTCCTCTTTATCATTCTATCCATAATTTCTATCTAGATTTGTTGAATTTTATCATACGACTTTACTGTAGTACATGATAATGGGATTTTATCACAAAACATAGAAACAAACAATACAATAAGTTAGTTTCTTAAAAAAGTGATAGCATTTAAATAAACACTACCACTTACATATTCTCGACTTCAACTTCACAGAAATCATAAAATTTATCATCTGCTGGATTAAAATAAGCAAATTTAACTGGTGCATCTGGAGTCACTAAACAACCAACAAGTTGCATATCCTTAATTTTAAAATCTTCTACCCTTTCGGTTAACTCAATATATGCAGCTAAATCGCCCAAAGAAAATGAACGATACGAAGAAGAAAGCTTCGGATGAGAATGTCCATGAGCAACTACCGTCCTTGCATCCAAATTCGCATCAATTACCTCTTCTAATTCTTTGGTAATTGCGTCTCCAAACTCAGCGACAACACTCTTCAAAGGAGCATCAGAAAACGAAATCTTATAAAAATAAACTTGATTCGGTAAAAATTCTTTTCCATAAAGTAAAAAGCCAATTTCCTTTGCATCTACTTGCGTCGTAAAAGCAATATTTTGAAGCTTAGCAAAAACAAACTCTGAAAATACCACTCGACTGGTCTTTAAATGGTCAAAATCCACATTTATCGCAACTGACGCATCAGAAGGAAGAGTCAAACCATAATTCCCTTCTAGTGAAAGACGGGCAATTTCTAAAAAATTCATCAATCCCTACACCTCATATTTCTGAAATAATTCTTCTAATGTGTCCTCATCATAAATAGGAATGCCTAAAGCAATCGCTTTTTCATATTTACTACCAGGATTTTCTCCCAAAATAAGTGCACTCGTCTTTTTACTGACAGAAGAAGAAGCCTTTCCTCCCAAAAGTTCAATTTTACTTTCTACTTCTTCTCTTGTATATTTCGTAAGAGACCCCGTGATGACGAACGTTTTCTGATAAAAATCCTCTGCTTTTTTCTTTTTTTCTCCTGTATAAGTCATATTGACACCATGTTTTTTCAACCGCTCTATTTCTTCCTGATGAAGAGAATCAGAAAAATAATCGACAATAGAGGAAGCAATAATTCCGCCAATATCCGGGATTGTGGTCAACTCTTCTTCCGTTTTCGCAATAATATTTTCTAAAGTATCATATTCCATCGATAAAATCTTCGCCGTTTTTTCTCCGACATTAGGAATACCAAGAGCAAATAAAAGACGTTCTAAAGAATTCTTTTTGCTGTTTTCAATCGCTTCCAATAAGTTATTTACACTTTTTTCTCCATATCCTTCTAATTCTTTCAATTGCTCCCGATGATTTTTCAAATCATAAATATCGGAAAAAGACTTGATGTAACCAATATTGAAAAAATCTTCAATGATAGCATCCCCTAATCCATCAATATTCATCGCTTTCCTACTCACAAAATGGCATAGTCCCTCAATATGACGAGCTGGACACATCGAATTAAAACAAAAGTAATCGACTTGTCCTTCCTTTTTACTAATCGGACGATTGCAAATTGGACAAGTATGAATCATTTGAAAAGGAATTTCTTCTCCTGTTCTTCGGTCTTCTTTCACTTCTACAACCTCGGGAATAACGTCTCCAGCTTTTCTAATCGATACGATATCCCCAATCCTTAAATCTTTAGAAACCACATAATCCTCATTATGTAATGTCGCACGACTTATCGTACTGCCCACAACAATGACTGGTTCTAACACAGCATTAGGAGTAATTTGTCCAGTTCTTCCCACCGTAAAAATAATATCTTTTAACTTCGTTAGTACCTCTTCTGCCGGAAATTTATAAGCAATCGCCCACTTTGGATGATGCGCAGTAAATCCTAGTTGCTTTTGTAAGGAAATCTGATTGACTTTAATTACTACCCCATCAATATCATAAGAAAGCTCCGGTCTTTTCTTCCCCATATCTAAAATATATTGCCAAATTTCATCAGCACTTTTGACCACTCGATTATTTGGATTAGTTTTAAACCCTAACTTTTTCATAAATTCTAATGCTTCACTATGGGTAGAAATTCCATAATCTTCCGGATTCGGCAAATGATAAATAAAACTGTCAAGATTGCGAGACGCAGCAATCTTTGAATCCAACTGCCGAATTGAACCTGCTGCTGCATTACGACAATTTTGAAGGAGGGGTTGTCCTTTTTTCTCCCGTTCCAGATTAATCTTTTTTAATGTCTCCTTCGCCATATAGATTTCCCCACGAACCTCGATATCTATTTGATCACGAATCGTAAGAGGAATCGTCTTAATCGTTTTTACATTATGCGTAATGTCTTCACCAACTGTTCCATCCCCTCTAGTTGCCGCACTCACTAGTTTCCCCTTCTCGTAATGAAGAGAAACAGAAAGTCCATCAATCTTCAATTCACACACATATTCAGGATGAAGATTAGCCTCTTGAATTTTTTCATCAAAAGAACGTACCTCTTCCTCATTAAAGATATCTCCTAAACTCATCATCGGAATAACATGACGGATTTTCTTAAACGAGTCTAAGACGACACCTCCCACTCTATGTGTTGGAGAATCCTCTCTAACGAATTCTGGATGTTCCTCTTCTAAAGTAATTAATTCTCGTAAATACTTATCGAACTCTTGGTCCGTAATTGTTGGATTATCTAACACATGATAATCATAATTTGCTTGATTTAAGATTTCTACTAACTCTGCAATTCTCTTTTCTATCATTTTTATCATCCTCATTTATCAAATTATCATCTAAATACTAGTATATCAAATTTTCACTTGCCTTTAAACTAAATTCACAAAAATTGATTAAAAAAACTGCGTTACAAAAAGAAACTACAGTTTAATCACCACTTCTAAAAAGACGCTTAAATTACAATTAGAATTTACAACTACATTGACTTATCTTGAAAATCCATTTCACATGATTTTAACGAAAAAACAGACTATCACTGATGTCTTGCACCACTTGGTACTTCTGTTGTCGTTATCCATTCAGAAAGAACAGGAACTTCCCAAACTCCCATTGCGGCTAAATAACTCTCCTCATCAAAAAAAGGGCCACGAATCATCTGTTTTTCTGTATCGACTAAATAAAATAATACTTGAACCATCTCTTCTTCAACCTTCAAAGCTTTAACCCCGACATAACGTTCATTATATTGAAATTCACCAACGTAATCACAAATCCCATACTTTTCGGTTACAAAATCCCCGTCAAGCTCAAGTCCTAAAACAACATTTTGATTAGAAGTCTTACGAATCTTATAATTGTTTGGTAAATCATATACCCAGGACGGAAAAACTAACTTCAATAGAACAAATCCAAAGAAAAGTAAAGCAAGGGTAAATACAATCAAGAAATGAACTAATCTTGCCATAAATTTTCCTTATAAACACCATCTAAAATAAGTTTAGAAATTGCATTCACCACTCTTGGCGTATCTTCTTTATAAGTAACGCCTTCCCACTTTGCTTGTGTCGGTATCACTTCAAAAGTTGCCTTATTTTCCCTACCGACAAGGTCGATAACATCAGGAATTAAATATTCGGCACTTTCTCTTTCTTCTTGCATATGCTCTACAAAATCAGGAAGGTATTCTAAAATAAAATCAAAGATTTTAGGAGTAAAAAGAAGCATATTCATAGAGACCAAAGTATCTTTTTGAACTTCAAACGTCTCTTTCTTATTTAATGGTGTTGCCAGTACTTTTCCGCGACTTAGCTCTACTTTACTTTCAATAATACTTCGTAAATACCCATTTTCTATTTGTAAAACACCTCTTTTCACTGAACCATTTTCCGTTAATGTATGACTAACGGGATAACCGACAAGCCCCATTTCATTCTCACGATGATTTTCTTGAAAAAAGTTTGCAGCAACAAAAAACGCATCTCTTCCATAGAAATCATCAGAATTAATGACAACAAAATTACTATTTACTAAATCTTTACAAGAAAGAATGGCATGTGCCGTCCCCCAAGGCTTTTCTCTTTGAAAAATCAAATCCTCATAAACTAACTTTTCGTCCTGGAAAGCATAACGAACCGGAATATGTTTTTCCATACGTTTTCCAATCGTACTTTCAAAAAGTTCTAAATTTTCACGTTTGATAATAAAAACAACATTCGTAAACCCTGCTAATTTTGCATCATATACAGAGTAATCGGTAATAAATTCTCCATTAGGTCCAAAGGGTTCTAGCTGTTTTAAGCCTCCGAATCGGCTTCCCATTCCTGCCGCCATAACGACTAATGTCAATTCTTTTTTCATACATTTCTCCTATCTTTTTTATCTTCAATAGATTAACTTAAAAGCTTGATTTTGATTTTTCTATATTTATATTTTATGTAACGCTTTATGATTCTTTAAAAGTTTTTTAATTCCATAAGTACTTTTAAAGGCAATAGTAACCAAAGTAGAAGTGACCTCAATAACGATACCATCTCCAAAAGTATCATGATGGACATGGTCTCCAGAAGAAAAATCATGATTTTCTAAAGTGACTTCAGAGGATGATGCCTTTTGCTGAATAACCTTCATCGAATCTTGTTCTTTTTCTCTTACTTTTCCTACGATTTCTAATAAATCGCGATTAATTTCAGATAAAAATCGACTTGGTGGATTCACTTGATCTTTTCCAAATAACATACGACATCTCGCATTAACTAAATAAAGTTTTTTTCTTGCTCTAGTAATTGCCACATAACAAAGTCGTCGCTCCTCTTCTAAATCGCTATTTTCCATCAAAGAATTCATATGTGGAAATATTCCTTCTTCAAGTCCAACAACAAAGACATAAAGAAATTCTAAGCCTTTGACTGCATGCACCGTCATTAAGCTAACTTTTCCTCCTTCTTCCCGATACTCTTCTCTATCACTAACTAAAGAAGTTTCTAACAAGAAGTCTTCAAGAGAAATCAGTCCATCTCTTTCTTCGAAAGACTTTGTAATCGATTTAAACTCTTCTAAGTTTTCTAGCCGAACATCGGCTTCTAAGGAATGTTCACTTTCTAATTCCTGTTTCATTCCACTAGCGGTAAGTACTTTATCTACAAGCTCAGTTAAAGTTACATTTTCACTAACTTTTTTCAAAGAAACAATCAAATTCTTAAATTCCAACTCTTTTCCGGAGTCAATCGCTTCATACAAGCTTATACCGAGACGATCTGCTTTTTCCGTCAAATTTTGAATCGATTTAAGTCCAATTCCTCTCTTTGGTGTATTAATCACACGAAGTAAGCTAACATCATCTCGCTCATTATGAATCAAACGCAAATAAGCAAGTAAATCTTTAATTTCTTTTCGATTATAGAAGTAAAAACTTCCAACTACACGATAAGGCAAATTCTCTTGTAACATTGCTTCTTCTAAGGTTCTTGATTGGGCATTAGTTCGATAAAGAATGGCAATATCTTCATAACTCACCCCTTCTTCACTAACTAAACGTTTAATTTCTCGAGTACAAAAGAACGCTTCTTCTTGTTGGTCATATACGCGATTATAGGTAATTTTATCCCCTTCACCGCTTTCACACCATAAGTTTTTGTCTTTACGATTTTTATTATGTTTAATTACTGAGTTTGCCGCATCCAAAATATTTTTCGTCGACCGATAATTTTCTTCTAAAAGAACAACCTTACAATTCGGATAATCTTTCTCAAAATTTAAAATGTTTCGGTAATTTGCACCACGGAAACTATAAATCGCTTGGTCATTATCCCCCACTACACAGATATTTTGATATTTAGAACAAATTAATTTACTAAGAATATACTGGGCCTCATTCGTATCCTGATACTCATCGATTAAAACATAGCGAAACTTTTCCTGATACTGTTCTAAAATTCCTTTATTTTCACGAAACAGACGAATCGGTAAAATCAGTAAATCATCAAAGTCAACAGAATTATTCTGTTTTAATACACGCTCATATTTTTCATAAACTTTCAATACGATTTTTTCAAAATCACTAGCGGCAAGACGTTCATATTCTTGTGGTGAAACAAGTTCGTTTTTGCATCCACTAATTTGACTACGAATAGCTCGAGGATTAATTTGCTTAATATCTAGTCCCATATCTTTCATAATCTTTTTAATCACGGTTAAGGAGTCTTCACTATCGATAATGGAAAAGTTCTTATCATATCCCAACACTTCATAGTTTTCTCTTAAAAGTCGAAGACCAAAAGAATGAAATGTCGATACCTGAGCAAAATGAGCAATGTTTCCTACTAAATCCACAAGTCTCGTCTTCATCTCTTTTGCCGCTTTATTAGTAAAAGTAATGGCTAAAATTGCTCTTGGTGAAACTTCTTTTTCTTCGATTAAATAAGCAATTCTAGTCGTAAGTACACGAGTTTTCCCACTTCCTGCACCGGCTAAAACCAAAAGAGGACCCTCAGTTCGTAACACAGCTTCTTTCTGTTTTTCATTTAAATCGTTCAAGTTAATCATGTTACCACTCTCCCAAATCCATTATACACGATATAGAAAAAGAACACAAAAAAAAAGCAAAAGTTTTGCCTAAGAAAAAAGCTAGCCATTGAGTAAATAAACACCTAGGGTCAAATAACTAGCAAAGATTATCCATAAAAGGTAAGGAATCAACAAATACGCCGATAAAGCATTTTCTTTTTTAAACTGAAAAAACTGGATTACAACAACAATCAACAAAAGAAAAATCCAAAAACAAGAAAATAGACGCCAATGAAAATAGAAAAAGAAAACAGGCCATAATAAATTGACAAATAAACCAAAGTAGTAGAGTTTAGAATTACTATCGAATTCATCATTATCTTTTTTTAATTGTGCATAAGATATTCCCATCAGTAAATATAAGAATGTCCAAACAAGGGGAAATATAAATCCTTCGGGAGCTAGTGGCGGTTTATTGATTACTTCATAATCGATTCTTCCACGAATCAGAAATCCCACGATTCCTCCCAACAAAACAGGAAGAAAAATACGAATTATCGTCTTAATCTTTTCCATAATACACCTCTTCCCTATCATTATAGGAAAAGAAGACAAAAATAATACAAAAATTTTCCCGATTTTAAGAAGAATGTTTTAATCTTTTCTTTATCAACTTTTGAAAATACATCTCTTGTAATTGAGAAAATTCAACGTTTTCCTGTACAATCCTATGCAAAAATAATAAACAAGCATCATCCATATCATCAAGGAAAAAACTAGCAAGTTGATCGTATTCATAACGAATACCAAAATAAACCATCCACTGATCATTGACCCTTTCAATACAAATCCCTCCATCTGTATACCCACCAATACAAAAAGTATCATTGGGAATCGAAAGAGATTGTAAAATTTCTTTTAAACACATAAAGCGAAGTCGAATTTGTTGTTCATTCATGAAAATCCCCCCCAAAGTTTTAATTTCTTATCTACTTGTTTCTTTTACTATAAAATATGAAAGAAAGGAAAGAAAGTACCCATCTTCAAAAGCTAAATTAATCGTCATTCCATCCCTTACCAAGTAGTAATTGTTTAATTAAATGAGCCGGTAACATCACATAATCAACGATAGACCAATTCCGATATTTCTTGATTTTTTTAATTCGATAGCGAATATTTGGATGATCTGCAAATAAAAAATATCTACGAATAATTCTTAAATACCATTTTTCTTTTCTTTTCGAAACCTTCATTTTTTCTATTCTTTGTAATAAAGCAAGCATTCCTTCTTTAGAAACATCCTCTAATTGACAAGCAAGTCGATCACACTTCAACTCAGATAACTGATACAAATATCTTTCAGCCATAACAACATGAAAAAAGAAAAACAAACAGCAAAAAATAGAAAAGAAAAAAAGAACCAAAAGTTGTAAAATTACAGGAAAAAAGGAGATAAGAAAAAAGGAAACCGAAAATAAAAGTAAAATTCCATATAATTTCAGAAAAAAATACCGTTTTCTTTTTCGATTGGAAATTTTTCCATCCACTTCGAAATGCATGATTTCATGACCTAGCATTGCTTTTATTTCTTTTATCGGAAGTTGGAAACACGCAGTTGTAATTAAAATTTTATTTTCTTCTAAATCAGAATAAGCATTGATTTGACGACTTTCTCTTATTTCCAAGGAATAAGGATAAAGAGATAAAAACTTCTGGATTTCTTGATACCGATGAAAATCAATATCTTCCATAGAAAGCAATCGACAACGACTAAAGTATTTTCGTAAATAACAAGGGTCCATTTGGTAGTACTTGTAATAAGAAAAGTCAGAATAAGATATCATACACTTCCGATAAAAATTCCATACATCTTTGGTAAAGGCAATACCAAGACAAAAAGTAAGGAAAAAAGGAAATACAGAAAAACCAAAAGGACGAAAAAATACTATAGAAAAATAAGGAAATAAAATAGAAGTAAATATTACATAAAAAATATGAATATAACACTCAATAGAATCGGATAAAGGTGTCTTTTTTTTAAGATGATAAGAAATAACATCAAAAGTTAGAAAATAGGATACATGATAAAATAAGTGAAAAAAGAAAAAGGCTAAAATATAACGAATCATTAAAAAGTCCCACCAAAAAGCTTTAAACATTCCTCTTGAAACTTGCCAAGAGCATCATGAACATCACTACCATCAATATTACTAGTAAAAAAATCCCAAACGGAAAAAAGGCTACCTGATTTAAAATACAAATCATAAATCACTTTTTGTTCCTCTTTATCTAGTTGAAGATAAACCTTTAATACAATTTCTCTTTCCTCTTTTTGAATTAATAAGGAAAGCGGATTAAAAGATTGATAAGAAGCCACATGATTTTCAGGGAAACAGAAATTATCTTCAAAAGAAATCTCTTTTTTCTCAATGTATTCTTTCTCAACACAATCTTTAATATAATATCGTAAACGAATAGAAATATACTTTACTACGCTTTTCACATCATTAAAAGCAACGCGATGAACAATTTGAAGTAAGTAAATACAACAATCGTGAAAAATATCTTCATATTCAGAATAATAAAGAGAAATAGGAATAGAATAATCTGAAAAAGTACGACGAATTGTCCCTAGAATATACAACTTTTCAAAATCAATTAAGCGAGTAGATATCGAATGATTACCAAGACGATAAGAAATAATAAGGTCTAAAATCGTTACCTCTTTATCCAAATAAGAAAAATCAGAAACTTCATGAAATCTCTTAATGGTTAAAATTTTATTTCCTTCACGGTTGACTTTATCAAAATAAAACCACGTATAAATCATCATCAGTTTTTTATCATACCCACGAGTTTGTAAGTATTGAATATGAGCATAATCAATCCCTAATAGTGAACAAGTATCAAAGAAATTTACAACAGAATCTTTTTCAAATAAGTCATTGACCGCTTTAGAAATTTTCCGGTTTTCCATTCTCTTATCTCTTTCTTTTAAAAATAAGGTAATCGCACAGTCATAATCTATAGAGGTAAGCTCACTTTCTAACTTACGTAGATATTGGCAAACAGATTGATAAGTTCTTTTATCCTCCCTAAAATAATCAACCAATTTTTGACCCTTATACAAATACTTCATAATACTCCTCTTTATCTTGACAAGAAAACAGGATGAAAATTTTTTGATTAACTCAAGATACTTTCTATATACCAAAATAATAACATAGGTAATACCAAAATACAATTATTTTTATTAATTATAATTCGTAACCAATCTCCTCTTTCACCCACTGTTCCTTATCAAAAAGAGAAAAAGCACCTCATAACAAGGATTATGAACTTTTATTTATGATTCACTAAAATAAATTCTAATCAATATCCTATTCTTCTAAAGGAATATATTTTCCACAATCACAGTGATGATAAAAATCCTGAACAGAAATATGATATTTAGGCTTTTTATATTCATGCAATGCAAGATTTGAAGAATGATAATTATGGTTTAATTCACACTCTATAAACCGTTTTCTAACATCTATTAATAACTCTTTAATAGAATGATATTCATGAATTCCTCTAAATTTTTCCCATGCATGTTCAAACCAATAGAATCGATTATTTTTTTCAAATGTTAAAAACGTATGCGTTGGACAGTTTCCTCCATCATAATAAACAAAAAAATAGGTTTTAATATTCCAATCATTTCCTTTAAAATAGTATCTTTCTAGCTCTACTTGGTCCCAACATACACCAATTTTATTTTTTATCAATTCCTTAGGAGATTGTAATATATAATTATCTGAGTATGCCTCATCAACTAAAATATGTTTTTTATTTTCTTTATCAATCCAACCATATTCAATATTTTTCATTAAATCCATAATTTCTAATTCATTATAATAATTCCATATATTTAATTGACCTTTAACTTTTATTGGCTCGTCTAAAGGCTCAATGTTTTCTAGTATCCAAGCATATCTTCCCACCGAGTATTTTCCACAAATATATTCTTGATAATTATTCTCCTTCATCTGGTTTACATATTCTTCTGTCATATAAATACAATCTACTAAATTACAGCGGCAAATAATATTTCCAAAATTCATTTCTTTATTTTCTATTAAAGACATTAACTCGTTATCTTCTAAACTATTTTTAGATAGCTTTGTCATACTCGCATGAATGTACAATGGACCACGATAATTAGTTTTCCAACTTCTCGTTTCAATTCGCTTTTTCTTCCACCTAATTAAGGTAGCAAATGGCTCGGTTAAACTCAATACTTTCATAACAACCTCCCTTAAATATTTTTGTTGATTTTAAATCTAGTCATTTAAAATTTTTTCAACTTCATTTATTAGCACTTCTTTATTTGGAATATAATAAGTATAATTTGAAGCAAAGACATTATTTTCTAGTCCACCTAAAGCATATTCCATTGCTACTTCTTTTTTACTTTTACAAAGTATAATTCCAATTGGTTTGTTATCAAATTCGTCATTAATTTCTTCATTATAATAATTTAAATACATATTCATTTGTCCAGCATATTCTGGTTTCATTTGTCCTATTTTTAAATCTAATAATACATAACATTTTAATATTTTATTGTAGAAAACCATATCAACATAATAATGAGTATTTCCTAAAGTTATTCTTTGTTGTGTACCAACAAACATAAATCCTTTTCCTAATTCAAGTAAGAATTCTTCCATATGTTTTACCAATTTTCTTTCCAAGTCTTTTTCAAGAATAGGCTTAGTTTCTTTAATGTCTAAAAATTCAAAAACATATGGTTCTTTCAAAATGTCATTAGGTTTAGCTAATGTTTGTCCAACTTTTGATAATTCATAAACTTTTTCTTTATTATTTTTTCCATCAGATAATAATAATCTTTCAAATAATGAGGTTTCTAATTGCCTTTTTAATTCTCTAACACTCCAGTTAGAATTAACACATTCTTTTTCATAAAAATTTCTTTCATCCTCATTTTCAATGCTTAGCAACTCACAATAATGTGACCAACTCAATTTTCCAGACAGTGTCTGGAATTTTGGATAAGTAACATAAAACTTACGCATATTAAATAAATTACTAACTGAAAAACCTGATCCTAAAATTTTTCGTAATTCTTTTGATAATTCTTTCATTATTTGTTTACCATATTCAGCTTTAATATTACCATTTTGCTCGTTTTCAACAATAATTCTACCAACATTCCAATATGCTAGTAACATTGTGTTATTTACTTCATAAGCAATTTTATTTCTACTACTTATAATTACATCTTTGATTTCTTCAATCATCTGTGTATTACTTTTTTCTAACATAATTTGCTCCTTTCTAATTAATTATTAAAATTCTTATTTATCCAATCAAAAATTAAATTCCCAATTTCTAATTCCTTAGTTTTATAAGTATGTCCTGTGTTTTCTATTACGTTATATTCAAAGTTATTGCAATTAATTGCTTTATCTTTTAATAAATCTAAATGTAAATAATAATCTTCTTCGTTAGAACCTGAAAAAGTAAGAATCGGAACATTAATTGTTTCAAATTGATCCCACTGTTTTGGATTAGAAATAACAGGTAGGTTATTTAATTTTGAGTTTTCATTATACCAATTATAATAAGTTTGTGAGCTCATATACATATAATCTTCAATCATTTTATGAAGTAATTTTGTGGGTTCATTATTGTCTATATTTTCTTTTGCTTCATTAAGCAATTTCTCATACTCATCTGATTGTGCAGATAAGTGTGAACCAATCATATCTGGAGCACTTGCAAGTATTATTCCTAAAATATTTGGATGCTTTTTATAAAAATAATAGATTACTTTATTACATCCATAACTGTGTCCTAATAAGATAATTCTTTTATATCCTTTATCTTTTGCAGTTTGTATGGCTAAATCTATATCATAAATACAATCCTCAAACAGTTCATACATACATCCACATCTTTTAAAGGATCCATCTTTCATAACAATATCATTTTCAATAGAATGACCTCTATTGTGTTCATAAATAAAGCCAATATTTTTTTCAGATAATAATTTACCCCATACTGTAGCAAAATAATTGTCTATAATTGTTCCGCACATACCATGAATACAAATAACACATATATCTTTTTCTTTACTTTCAAAATGAACCATAGGCAATTTTAAGTCATCACTTGTATAAGCATCAGTAATAAATTCAATATTCATAATTAGTTCCTCCTTAAAGATTAATCTAATATAATTTTACCATATTTTTAGGCATTTATTGATAGTAATGTTAAACTTTCTTGATCAAATCTTGATTCTTTTTTATTAGGAATTATTTGTAATACATCATTATTTTGATTTGATTTTTCTAAATTAATAGAATCAATATTTAAATTATTTTGTGTAATCTTATAAAATTCACTTAACGATTTTATATAACTATCTAAATCTTCTTTTGAATTATAGTTAGACAATATGAAATTTTTATCATTAGAATTAACTACTAAATCAAAACAGTTTTCTCTAAATAAATAACCGATATTATTAATTTCTTTTTTGTTAATATTAATCTTCTTAATAGATACATTTTTCTTTTTATCGACTTCAATACTAATATTATCAATGTATTTAAATACTAATTCTTGTTTTTGTTCTTTAGATAATTTATCCCATAAATGATTCTTTCTAACATAATATGATTTATTTTTTATTTGCTCTAATTGTTTTAAATTATAAATTAATCTCATTTCATTTTTATGATCTTCTGTACTTTTCTTTATAGTTAAATCTTTGATTTTTTCTTCTGTTATTTTCTTTTGATTTTTAATAAAATCTAATTCATCTTTTAATTCTATTTCTTCAACAATACCATCTACAAAGGCACTCTTAATTCTTTTTTCTTTAGTATTTAATTCATCAATTATTTTATTACATTTCTTTAATTCTTTTTCTGTATCTTGATATAAATAAGGTTTATAAGTATTATCAATTAATAAAAAGAAATCTAACATATCATCTAAAAAATTAATCATTTGTCTTTCAATTTTCTTTTCACTAACTCTAATTTTACAATTAGCACATTGATAATAACAATGTTTTTCTCCTGTATGACTTTTACTAGAACAACCACCCATGATAGTACCACACTTAGGACATTTGATACTTTGCATAAAGATATAAGTTTGTTTTCTTTTGTAGTTTTTCAGATTCTTTTGTTTTTGTATTTGAGCAATATTAAATACTTCTTCTTCAATAATTGCTGGAGCAACTCCAACAAACTTTTGTGATTCTTCATCACTAACTGTTTTCCTATGAACATAATTACCAATATAAATTTCATTAGACAATATTCTATCAACTAGAGTAGGTATCCATTTTCTATTTAATGCTTTTTCTTTATTTAATAATTTAGTAATGGCATTAGCTGCAACACCCTTAATATATAAATCAAATATTCTTCTAATAACTTCACTTTCAATATCATTAACGACTAATTTTTTATCAACTTTATCATATCCAATAGGTGGACGTCCTACAAAATGACCTTTCTTTACAGCGCCAACCATTTCAAATTTAGTTCTTTCACTTGTTCTTTCTATTTCTAATTGAGCAAGAATAGTAAGCATTCTAATGAAAAACTTACCATTAGCAGTAGAAGTATTAATATCTTCACACATACTTTCTAAACTACAATTATTTTCTTCTAAAAAGGTACATATTTCTTCTAAATCTTTGATAGAGCGAGTAAGTCTATCTAACTTATAAACAATTATTTTGTTTATCTTTCCATCTTTAATATCTTGAATCATTTCTTGAAAAGCAGGTCGATTCATATTTTTAGCACTTATTCCTGCATCTTCATACACCTTATACACTTCATAATTCTTGTAATCACATAGTTTCAACATTCTTTCTTTTTGTTCATCTAAACTATGCCCATTCCTAAATTGATCTTCAGTTGAAACTCTAGGGTAAAGTCCTACTACATATTTTTTGTCATCCATATTTTTTCTCCTTTCCTGTAATTTTTAACGACAAAAAAACAAGGAAGAATTTCCCTTGTGTTAAGAACTTCAAAATAATTCAAATATACGATTATCTAAAATTTTCGTATATTACCATAATACCACATTTTTTTAGGACATGCAACGGAACGATTTTGAAAATTATAGCTAAAAAGGCTGTTTAACCCTTATAAATAAAGGAAAAATAAATTTAAAAATTTTTTTAATTTTCATTTAATAAGTATTCAATTATATTAGTTAATTCATTTATTGTAATAGTCCTAGATAACTCTTCATCATACAAGTTTGTATCATCATCATAACAAAGTAAAACTATACTTTGAATATTATTACTAATAATTATTTTATGAGGTTCTTTTAATCCCAAATTAGAGTGATTAAAAACGATATTCTTTCCTACAACATATTCTATATTTAGTTTGGTAATATTTTTAATTCTCAATATCTTATTTTTTATACACAAAGGAAATTCTAAAATCTCTATGGACACGATTCTCATTATATACTCACCACCTTTGCAAAGAAAAAAGTCCATAATATCAAGTATTACGAACTTTTACTAGATCTCGCACAAAGGTGTCGAGTAAATTTCAATATGGGGCGATATAAGAGGATCGAACTCTTGCATACCGGAGCCACAATCCGGCGTGTTAACCACTTCACCAATACCGCCATGTCACAAAACACGATACTATCTTATCAATAATTTCATGTTTTGACAAGTATTTTTCTAAATTTTTTAATTATTTTATTACATAAGGATTTTCTATTGTTCCATCTCCACTAACATAAACTGCTTGATTCGTAATTCTTAGAACTTCTCTTAATCCAGAAGAAGACGAAGCACGGATAAAGTTAACAGCACCACCAGAAAGGATTTGTGCTACATAAAAACTACTTCCAAACTCTCCAGTCAAAGTCCAGAAACTTCCATTATAAACATTTAAATAGTTATAATTTTGACAACTTCCAGAAAGTATTGAAGTACAAGCAGGGTCTAAGCTAGCATGAGTATATAAACTAACAGGAAGAAGACCAACCAATTGACCATCTAATCTAGATGAACATTCTTGATTTAAGGACATTGTTCCTTCTCTAAAAACCTTACCAACACAAAGTGACATTGGCTCTAACATTAAACGATCCTCATCAAGAAATTCTTCCGAATTAATATAACGATTTAGGCTGTCTCTTATCCGACTCAAAGCAAAATTATTAATTCCATCGTTTCCTTCTTTTTCTTCATTATAACGGTCATCCCAAACATCGCGTTCTCTTTTTTCATTGGCAATAATATCTATCGTACCATCCTCATTCACCCGCAAAATTCGATAAATTTGTTCTGCAAAAGAAAGATAGTTATTAGGAATCTCTCCACGATAATAATATTCATTGCCTACCTTGTATAAACCAGCATCCGTAGTTTCTAAAGGTACAGAAGTTTTTAAATAATCTGATAAAGATAATGTTTTATATTTTTCACCGCAATCGATATAAGCTTGATACAAATAATTTCCATTAACATTTTTTACAACAACTCGTCCACTACAAGTACTTCCCTTTGGAGATATCTCACGCATTCCATCCAAATAACCTGCTTCCGCTAAACTAGTTGCATCAATTTCAATAGTAGCACCAATCGTTGCAGGAAGACGGTCTACTTCTTTTTTATAATAAGACTTTGCAGCAGAAATTAGCTTTGACTCTAATCCATTATAACTAGAGGCTCTCTCTTTCTTAAACAGAGAAAAAACACTAACAACTAGAAGTATAGCAACCAAAACAACAACACCTGCCATAAGTAACATAAATAGCTTATTTTCCTTTAATTTCGATAAGTTCATTTGAAGTCCCTCCTACATGAAGATTATATCAAAAAGAAAAAGAAAATCCAAGTGATTTCCTTTAAAATAATCGAAAAATATCATTGAGTGTAATATAGAGCATCAAAATCATCAGTAAAATAAATCCAATCGAATGAATAATATTTTCCCATTTAGCATCTACTGGACTTCCTTTCAATTTCTCAATGAGTAAGAACAAAATTCTACCACCATCAAATGCAGGAAGAGGAAGTAAATTAATCACTCCGACATTTACACTAAGAAGAGCAATCAAATAAAGAACATTTTCAAATCCTGTTTTTCTCTGTTCACCGACAATCGAAAAAATTCCCACTGGACCACTTAACTGATTAACCCCAATTCCTCCGGTAAACAACCCTTTAATCGTAATAAACATCTGCTTAAATAGCGACCCCATCTTAACAAACATATACCGAATTGAAGCAAGTACTCCCCGTTCTACCTTTGTACTTCCCATAGTAACACCAATCACATAAGATTTCACACCGTCAACTTCTTGTTCTACAGGAGTAATGGTATATTCATTTTTTACCCCATCACGAACGGCTTCAATAACAACATCTTTTGTCTTATCGGCAAGTTGCATATAAATGGTCAAATCATCTAATGTCGATACTTTTTTTCCATTAACGCGCGTTACAACATCCCCTGCCCGAAGTCCTGCTTCATAAGCTGGCAAATTCTCTGTAACATCGACAAGTCTTGCCTTAGTATCCGGTGCTCCCCAAATCACAGCAATCATAAATAAAAGAACAAGAGCAAGAATAAAGTTAAAACCGGCACCAAAGAACATAATCAAAAATCTTTGCCACGCCTTCTTTGCATATAACTTTCTATCCTTTGGTACTTTATCGTCATTATCGACTTCTTCTCCCGCTAAAGAACAAAATCCACCAATAGGTAAAGCCCGAATCGAATATTCTGTTTCGTCCTTCTTATTTTTGCGTTTTTTACTAAAAAGTTTAGGACCCATTCCAATAGAAAACTCATAAACATAAACTTTAAAAATTTTTGCAAATAAGAAATGTCCAAATTCATGAACTAATACAATCACTCCTAAAATTAAGATAAAATAAATCAATGTAATCATAATAACTCCTCCTTAAATTTATATGATGCCACAAAAAATGGTATACATCAGTACGACAAATATCATACTATCTAAACAATCCAAAAGACCACCTCGTCCTGGAATAAAACTAGAAAAATCATCAATTTCGTAATATCGTTTCGTTTGAAAAAACACCAAGTCTCCAAGCTGCCCGATTAAGGACAAGGACATACTGACAATCAAAAGATGAAGTAAATGAACATCTGGGTTAATGAAAATCAAGTAAAAACAAGCGGGAACAATAGTACCAATAATCGTACCAACCAGAAGACCTTCAACCGACTTTTCTTCGGTGATTTTAGGACAAAGCAAATGTTTCCCAAAAAAGAAATCGATAATTAATGAAGAAAAATCAGTAAAAATCACAATCAAGAGTAAATAAAGAAAAAGGAAAAAGGAAACACTTCTCAGTAAGATAAGAAGACGAAAGAAAAATCCTACCAATAAGGTACAACCAATAAACATCATCCCATCTTGAAAAGAATATTTTCGATAATCCGCATTAGTGACAATCGGAATAAAAAAGATAAGAAACAAAACAACGAGGATTCTAAAATCGATAACGAATAACAACATCTGGTAATCATAGTAATTAAGCACTAAATAAAGAACGGCTAAATAAGAAAGAATTTCCGTTAAAAAAGGAAGCTTTTTTCTTCTTTTCGTCAGTCCAATCAATTCTTTTAACAAAAAGCAAGCCGCAATTCCACAAAAGCAAGCAAAGAAATCTCCTCCAATAATTAAAAAAGGAAGAAAAATCGCAAAGCTAACAACAGAACCGAATAGTTTAATCCACAATACGTTCTACCTCTTTTCTAAAATAATCCAGATTTAAGATAATTTCCAAATTCTACTATTTATCTTTACATAAAAATTATAATACAAATCAAAAAAAACTACAAGACTATCTATCACATATTTTTCATCATTTTACCCACACTAAAAATAGGTGATAAATATGTACTATTGGAATCTATTTTTTATCTATGCTTGTTTGGGACATTTACTAGAAAAAATTTTATATCCTCAACACGCTAGCGGAATTCTCTATGGTTTTTGGACTCCTGTCTATGGAATTGGCGCATTAATTATTGTGATTTCCTATCAACTTTTAGAAAAAAAGTGGAAACTAGAAAAGGGAAAAAAATTTCTATCCATTTTCTTCATCGGTTTTTTCTTTCTATCTTTTATCGAGTGGTTAGGAGGAAATCTCATTGAAATTTTATTTCACATCACATTTTGGGACTACTCACAGATGAAATTCGCCATAGGAAAATACACCTCTTTAGAAATGGCACTTCTTTGGGGAGCAGCAAGTATTTTTTTAATTTATGTCATCCAACCATGGTGTAGAAAGATTGCGGAAAAAATCCCGAAGTGGATAACATTACCTTTAATTGTTCTATTCATTGGCGACATCATCGCAACAATTATTCTAAAAACAAAATAAAAATGTAAACTACTTTCGTAAATTTACATCTTAAAAATGGTCAATATTAATGCGAACCCGTCTATCTTCTTTTAATGAACTACTCGCTTGTACTAAAGTACGAATAGAATTAGCAATTTTTCCTTGCTTTCCTATCACTCTACCCATATCATTTTCATTAATGAAGACTTGAATTAGAATTTCTTTTTCGTTATCTGTTTCAAATTCTTTAACGGAAACCTCTTCTTTTTCCTTAACTAAGGATTTCACAATAAATTCTGTTAACTCTACTAAATTCATAAACTACTTTCCTTGTTTTTCTTTAGCAAATTTCTCCATAATTCCACATTTAGAGAAAATACTTCTTACTGTATCTGTTGGTTCTGCTCCAGTTCTAAGCCATTTTAATGCAAGTTCTTCATTCACTTCAGTCTCATTTAAAATTGGGTTATATCTCCCGATTAATTCTAGATATTTTCCATCTCTTTTAACACGAGAATCACTTGCAACAATACGATAAGCTGGACGTTTTTTCGCACCCATTCGAGTAAGTCTTAATTTTACTGCCATATCTAGTCCCTCCTTCACTTTCAAATTTCATTTATGATTATACTTCTTTTTTTTTTCTCTGTCAACATTTTTTTGTTAACATCTTAAAATTTTGTCCTTGATTAATAATCTGACTTAAAATATGGACAGTAAAATGAAAGAAAAATCATCATTTAAAGGAATAAAAGTGCAAAAAAAAGAATTTAGATTAGTTATAATCTAAACTCTAATTTTTTTGAAGTTTGTGATTTTAATCCAAGTAGTCCTCGTTTACATCTTCATCAATTTGTGTAAACGTATCTTCTTTATTTTCTTCCTCATCTAAACTATCCCAAGGTTCCTCGTCTTCATCCACTTGAATTTTCACTTTGGTATCTCCGACTAATTCTACACCAAGTTCTTTTTCAATCGTATAGAAAATTTTACCATCTTCAAGTCTTGTTTCTACACAAGTTGGTTGTTGTAAGCTACGAACAATGATATCTTCTGTTTCGCTATCGGCAGAAGATTTTGCACGAACAGTCACAACTTCTTGATAGCTCTGTCTTTCTTTGATAACTTCTGTACTCGTATCATTTTCACAGGAATACCAAATATTTACATCAAAGCTTCCATTAATCGTGATTTTATCTCCTGTCTTCACGCCTTGGAAGGTATGATTAATAACCCAACAGCCAAGGACAGTACTAGCAGGACAACTAGGAACAACAGAATAAGTATGAGAAAAAGTTTTCTTTCCTTTTCCAAGAACCGCTTTTGTCACAATTTCTTTATAATTTGCCAAGATAAGATCCCTCCTCATTTTAATATATGAAGAAGGACCATTTTTGTTGCTAAAAAGCGAAGAATCTAAAGAAAAAGAAGGAAAGCCAAAAAGTTTCACTTTTTTTATTTTCCTTCCATAATGGCATCAATTTTATTTCTAGCTTCTTCTACGGTTTTCATGTCTGGTTCCATAACGTATAATTCTTGCCCAGCATAAGAATAAGTAAAGGCCTTTTTATCGGTTCCATTAACACTATAATTCTCAAAAGTCCAATTCGGCATACTGTCTAACTGTTTATTAACCAAATCATAAATACTGCTAGATGGAATATTCATCTGGAAACTAGAACCCATAGATTCCAAAATTTTAGTATATTTGGTAATCAACGTCTTAGAAGAAAGGGCTTTCTTTAAAATTGCCGAAAGTACATCTTGTTGATTTTGTACCCGATGTCTGTCTCCTGTGGAATAAGCATATCTTTCCCTAGCAAAAGCAAGTGCACACTTTCCATCTAAATGCATCATACCCACTTTGTAATGACAAGAAGCATCCGTATATGCACGGAAAGCTGTATCAGAATAAACATCGATTCCACCAATCGCATCGACTAAACTAATCAAAGTAGTAAAATTCACACGAACGTAATAATTAATATCTACATCTAAAATATCCTGAATCGTTTGAATTGACATATTGATTCCATAAATTCCAGCATGTGTTAACTTGTCACGAAGTCCCGTTGTCCCATGAAGTTGAACATAATAGTCCCTTGGAATCGAAGTCATCAAAATCTTATGTGTTTTTGGATTGATGGTCAAAATCATATTTACATCGCTTCTCGATTTTAAAGAAATACTTCCATAAATATCAATTCCACTAATATAAATATTAAATGGTTCATCAGATACATCTACCTCTTTGATATTTACTTCATTTTCAACCTTCATCTGAATGGTATACAAAATCTTAGTTTTTTTATCAAAGTCCTCAATTTCATCAGCAATAATATCTTTATAAGCTGAAGAAATTAAAACGGCATCATTTTGTTGATTCAAAACTTTTTTACAAGCTTCGATATAGTTTGAATACTGTTCCTCTTTTATCTTTGCCTTCCCCTTTATCTCATCAATCGCTTTTTGATAGTTCTCTTCTTCTGTCTGATAAACAGCCAACTTTTTCGTATCCAAATCTTCTATCTTAGTATAACTTGCATCTTTTTCAACTAATACATAATACTCCTCAAGCTGAAAGTTATCGGCTTTAATTTTATCCATAAAATGAAGAGTAGAATTCAAATAATAAATACCAAAGCCAAAGAAAACAATTAAGATAATACAAAAGAAATCGATAACTACCTTAACCCAAAGTTTTAATTTTCGACTCAAAATGGCAAGACCGAGACCTACACACATGACACTATAAGCAATAACAACAGGAAGGATAAATTTAAGAGGAACAACCTTCATCGAAATAACAATTCCAAATAATATAATGGATAACAAGATTAGAATCGAAAAAATAATCTCACTAATTCTTCTTATCCGTTTTTGTCTTGCCTTTTTTTTGTTAGATTTGGCCATAAATACACCCACTTTCATATTAAATCATGACGAAATACCTAACCCGCATATTTTCTATCATCATATCAAAAAGAGTTCATAACGTCAATTAATTTTTTACGATGTCCTCATATATTTTAGAAAGCACTTTCGCATTTTCATTTCGATTATATATCTTAAGAGCATCCTTTCTTGCACATTGACCCATCTCTATCCCTTGCTCTATGTTCTCAAAAATACTCATGATATAGTACGCAAGCATATTGACCTCACAACAAGGATATAAATATCCATTTTTTTTGTGAATGATAAAATTATTCGTTCCTCCTACATCAGAAGCAATAATCGGCATCCCTAAGAGCATCGCTTCACCTATAGAATTTGAAGAATTTTCAAGAATAGATGGAGAAACAAAAAGATTTGCGCTTTTGTACTCTTTAATCATATCTTCTTCTTGTAATAAACCAGTAAAAGTAACATTATCCTGTAAACCTTCAGATAAAATCAATTGACGTAAATATTTAGAATAACTACTTTGTTTAAATCGATGATTTAAAATATCATACCCTGCAACTTTAACCAAAACTTCTGGATAAGCTTTTTTGACAATTGGAAGAGCTTGCAACAAAAAATGTAATCCTTTAATCGGATACCCACCTTGACTAACGAAAATTGTATATTTCTCACAGTTTTTACTCTCCCACTGATGAGCATAAAACTTTTCTCTTAATACCTCATAATTAAAATAATAGTTCAATTGCGGATTAATTTGTTTAGTACAAGCATAATCCCAATCAGTTCTTCCAATAACATTCTTAGTCTTCTGAAGTGCTTTAATTTCATATATTCCTCTTTTCGCAAACTGCTTTTTATCGCTAGCAATATTTCCACGTAGCAAGTCCCGTAAAGTATAAGCGTGAATCACACGAGTAGGAAGACCAAGTGTATAATAGTGTGCACAAACAGAAACAAGACCTTGAATCGAGATGACAAGACGAGGAATTATCCCTAGTTTTTCACAGGCTAAACAAGCAGAATAGGTGTGTGGAAACTCAGAACCCATAACATGAATCACATCCGGACGATAAGTATTAAAAATGGTCAAAAACTCTTGTTCTAACTTTGGATGAAATTGAACCCTTGATTTATTCTGATAATAACCAACTGTCAAAACATCTAAAACTTGTTTTTCTACAAGACCCTTACTTTTATTCTGCGGATATACAATTACTAATTCTATCCCCGTTAAGTATTCACGAACAGCAGATAGCATTCCCGTTATCCACCCTTCATTGACAAATTTTTTACCATCGATAAATGGCATTTCATTATTAATAATCCACATTACTTTCATCATAATCCCCTACTTTTCAAATATCTTCATACAATGATGCGAAACTTGTTTTTCTTGTGGTGGAGGAACCATATAATCTCCATATTGATTTTTTAAAATGGCATCAAAATCTTTTGGTGCTTTAAAAAAATACCCTTCAAATTCTATTCTTTCTAAATTCGTTAACCAAGAAAGTAATTGACGTTCAAATAAATCACCTACAGGAGCAATATTACAAGCAGCAAACGTAGAATCAGTCTGATTATACTTTTGGGCTAGATGAATCGCCTTACAAGTAAGTAAACGAATAGCTCCACTGCGATAAAGGAAATATTTTATTTTACTTTTTATCCCTGAGTACTTATCAATTACACTAAATTTACTAATCACATCACTAAGCTTCTTTTGTCGTAAGAACATTTGATAGGCTTTTTTCTCATCCATACTTTCTAAATCTATGGGAAAAATATCTACCGATACACCATAGCCTAATTCTACCTGATTCATATAAGAAACCGTCTTCGTATCATTAACCTTCGCATAAGGTAACAAATAACTTTTATCTTTATTCGTTAACAACTGATAACGATGATGACCAGTCTTAGGATAAACTTGTAAAAACTTTTCGTAGTCCTTTCTTAACATAGCAATATCAACATCATCATCCCAGGGAATAAAACCTTTATGCCTTACTGCACCAAGTAAAGTTCCATAAAACAACATATATTCTATATGGTGGGAATCACAAACGGAAACAATATCTAGTAAAACATCTAAAGAATATTGTTGAATCTCTCTTAAATTTAATTCTCTTTTCATCGACTTCTCCAATCCACATCTTAAAAAGTATCATCCAAAACTCTTCATAATCGCGATAAACCAGTTTTGAATTTAATCATCATCACCGTCTAAATTAGTAGATAAATGATGTTTTTTTAACTCTTCGATATCTCATTTTCTTAAGATTTCATTAAAATCTAAACTCATAGTAGGTCGACCACACAAACGTCTTATTTTTCTTTTTAATTTGTTCACAAACTCCATTTTAATTTTCTCCTTAAATAATAGTACGACATTGCGCAATAAATCATAGCACCAATTAATATTTGTAGAAAAAGAGAAAGAATAGCATGCGGAATAAATATCCCGATAACATATACCATTACACACATTATAATGCCAAATAACAAAAAGGGAAATACTTTTTTTAGATAATGATACAGATTCATTTTTTTCCATACCATCAAGGATTGACATAAACAAACACTAAATTCTGCCACTACTGTTCCTATCGCCGCACCAAGACCGCCATATTGAGGAATAAAAAGATAATTGATAATCAGATTAATCATAGCACCAACAATTACAGAAACGATATACTCCTTATCCATTCCCCTAGGAATTAAATACTGAGTCCGAATAATATTTGCCCAACTGACAAATAACATCGAAGGAATCAAACAATACAGGATTGGTACAGATAAACTATATTCACTACCAAATAACAAAGGAAGTAATTTATCCCCTATAGCAACTAAACCAAAAGCCATAGCAGAACTTAAGAAAATAACAAATACCATCGACTTTTCTAAGAGTTTATTTTCTACAGTTTTATCTTTTTTCTCCACTAAATTAGACATTCTAGGGAGCATTACTGCACCAAAAGAATTAATTAGTCCTAACGGCAAAAACGTTAACTTTTCAGCATACTCATAATAGCCAAGTTGGGTAAGTTCAGAAAAACCACCTAACATCACTTTGTCCATAATTTTATATAAACTAACGGCAACAACAGGAATAAACAAAATTAAATTAGGTTTTACATGACTTAAGATTTCCATTTTACTTGGACGATAAAAATCAATATATTTTTTAATTTGAAAAAAGGTCACCAAAAATCCAAATAAAACCCCAAAGGAAAGAACAAACGTATATATCCACAAATCCTGTGGCGATTTTACAAAGGAAAAGATAAGTATTGCACTTAAAATACGAATGACAATATTCTTAGACACGATTAATTTAAAATCTTCTACTCCATAGAAAAACCAACTAATATCAAACATTGCGGAAATGACAAAGAATAGTTGTAGTTGAAAAATAATATCCTGCGTATGGATAAAAAAGAAATAAACAAAATATAGGAGAGTTAAAAATAAACTGATAAAAAATTGCATAGAATAAATAGACCAAAATGTTTGACTTAATTTGGATTTATCATCACGGATCTTTGCACAACTTCGATTTCCATAATTGCTAATGCCAAGCATAGCAAAAATCACAAAGTAATTCGCAATAGAATACGTATACGTATATTTACCAACCACTTGAGCACCTAAAACCCTAGCTACATAAGGTGCAGTAATTAAAGGTAAAATCATGTTTAATATTTGATAAATTGAACTATAGAGATAATTCTTTTTTATACTGTTCATCATAAATCACCATCTATCTTTTTAAAATAAACATAATCCAATTAATGATTCTATAACACCGATGTAGAATCAAAAAATTAAGTACGGATTGCTTAAATCCTTTCGGTTTAGATTTAGATACGATTTCTAAGACTACATCATGATTTACTAAATCTTTCATGACTGAACTACTATTTCCAATACTAATTTGCCAAACGATTAGACAATAAAAGTATTGGATAAACTTTTCTTCGATTTCTTTTTCTAAAACTACTCCCCATTTTTTTAATCGTTGATTAATTTCAGAATATAAAAGGCAAACCGTTTGATAATAATTGACATGAATCTTTTTCTGATAAGTTTCAATTTCTACCCGATAATGATAAAAATGACTATCAAAAACAATCATATTCTGAATGCAATCAACATATCGGTAATTGAAAACAATATCTTGTGAACGACGTAAATCAGGAAACAAAATTTGATTTTTTTTAATTATATCCATACGATAGATTTTCTTTGTTGGTGCTCCCATTCCACCAGCTAATAACAACTCGACATATTTTTGATGAACATGATCAGCATCAGGTAAAAACTCATTCTGAAATCGATCGATTTCCGTTCGATATAATTTTCCTTCTTTATCATAGTACTCTGTACAACAACCAGTCGTTAGAAAATCTGCATGATATTTCTTTACTTCGTTCATTAAGGTTTCTAACATTTCCTTCTCAATCCAATCATCAGGATCAACAAACATCACATATTGACCAGTAGCAAGGGAAAGACCATGATTTCTAGCTGGTCCTGAACCTTTATTTTCTTGTTCTACCACAATTACCCTAGAATCCTTCTTCTCCCACTCTTTCGCAATTTGCAAAGAATTATCTTTCGAACCATCGATAACGACAATAACCTCTATATTGGTATAAGATTGCCCACAAACACTTTCAAGACATTGATTAATATAATCCTCAACATGATATGTCGGCAAAATAATACTGACTTTATCCATTTCTAGTTCCCCCTCCTATAATCATATGGAAGTTTTAATACAACCATCAAAAATATTGGTGCCATAATAAAATTTTCAGTCATTAAGCAAAAAATAATCATCAAAGCAAAAATCAATTTTGTTACGTTTCCTTCTATGGAAAGAAAACTTTTGATATAGAGGAAAAAGAGGAAAAATGAAGAAAGAATTCCATACTGTGCCATAAATGCTGTGATAGAATTAGAAGAGGTTGCTTTCGTATATACACCAAATCCAACATCGTTTAATAATTTAGTAAAATTTAGTAAATACTTCTCTTCCCCTACACCGAAAAGAAAATGAAAGAAATTCGAAAATAACAATCGGATATCGATAATCGAATCTAAAAATCTTCTTTGAAAGGAAACAAAAGAAAGACTACTAGGAGAGAATTTATTAATCACCACTTCTTTAAATAAAATAGAAAAGAAAATAAAGAAAATTGGAGCAAATGCATAGAGTAATTCTTTAGATTGATTTCCAAGCGTTTTTAAATTTCTTAGTTTTCCTAAAATCAAAAGAAATAATACGAGATATCCCGTCGTACTTTTAGTAAATATAATCGCAATAACATAAGCAAAAATATGAATATTTCTTTTCTTTTTATCATTTTTAAGCAAATAAAGTTCGATAAAAAGGGCAAGGTTTAAAAAAGCTTGAAATGCTCCACTTTCCCAGAATATAGATTGATTTCGATAGAACTTTCCCATATAAGTTGGATAACAAAACAAAATGGCATGATAAAATTTACTCCCAGCATAGTCTTTGATTATGGGAAACAATTTAGGAAAATCAGAAAACACAAAAGGGATAAGATATAGAATGACAGAGGAAACTGCCAAGAAAAATAACACTTTATTATATCGTTGAAAAAAACTTTTAGAAGAAAGATAAAAACAAGCAAGAAGGGAAAATACAAACTGAGTCATCTTTCCCATTTCTCCAAAAAAATTACTTCCATAAGAAAAGGCGTGTACAACCGCTGAGGTAAGATATAAAATCATAAATAAACAAATAGTTACATTAATCTTTGACATGCTTAAATTATCACGATTTTTATAAAGTTTATATCCACATAAGAGAAAAAGAAAAAGTGTACTACTAATTAATATAATTCGATTAAAATTTTGATACAATACCGCACCTGAACATAAAATACATAATATCACAACAAGATACTCAAAAATCGAATCAAAATTAAATTTTCCAAGACGATGCATAATTGCCTCCTTTCGATGAAAAAACAAAAACTTTCAACAATAATAATCTTTTTCAACAAACATACGAAAAATCAACAAAGAAAAAAAGAAAAATAACATTAAAATCCCCTATCCATGACGTCCTAGAAGCTTGCCAACAAAGTTTTTAAAACGAACCAGATAAAGAACAGACTTTGGATAATAACAACAAAGTACTTTCTTTGATTCAAAAGAAACTTTTTCGTTTTGGGAACTAAATCCTTCCGTATCATAAATAGCGATAGGAAAAGCCATATGAAAATAATTCGCTTTTTCTTTTTTTATCCAATATAATAACCAATCTCTATCCGCACAGTAGGAATATTCTAAACGAAAAGGATATTGCTTCAAAAATTTTAAAGGAGCAAAAATTGATTGATGACAAATCATTTTCTCTAATAAAAAGTAAAAATCATTTAATTGATTTGGATGTCGATATAGATGTTGATGATAAATAATGTCACCAAAATAAATTGTATTATTATCATGCAAATAAGAAACGACATTTTCAAGTACATCATTGGCACAAAATTGATCTCCAATATTTAAGAAATAAACGAAATCTCCAGTTGCTAAACGCACTCCTTTATTCATGGCATCATAAATACCATCATCAGGTTCAGATACTATTTTAACACTAGATAAAGAGAAAGTAAACGTTTTAATTTTTTCTAAAGTTCCATCTGTCGAACCACCATCAACGACGATATATTCGAAGTTTTGATAGGTTTGCATGAGTAAAGAAGTTAATGTCTCTTCTACCTCATCTTTACAATTATAACATACCGAAATCACGGAAATTTTCTTTTTTTCTTTTTTGTTTTTTTCCATCCTCTCACCTCAAATCAATGATTTTAGATATCAAATTACGACTTACTTTTTATGGATAAGAAAAGTGTAATATTCTAATAACTGTTCTAAATAGGCCTCTTGTGTAAACGGAGAATCCCAATAAGAATGATAAGCATTTGAATGAAGCAAAGAAATATCCGACTTTTCAAATCCATGAAGCTTTCTTTTTAAATCGGAAACATCTCCATTTTTGTATAAAAAACCATTCTGACCATGCTTTACATATTCCCTAGTTGCACAATTATCTCCTACCAAAATAGGAACTCCCATAGCTAACGCTTCTAAAGCTGACATCCCCATCGTTTCATAACAAAGTGAAGAAAAAACAAAAGCTTTCGCATGAGATAAATATTCTTTCACCTCTTCCTGGCTTTTCCAACCAACAAACTCAATATTTGGATATTTCGCCTTTAAAGTAGAAAAATCGGGACCATTTCCTACGACTATCCCCCGAAAGGAACAATCACAAATTGCCTGACAAAAAATATCGACTCCTTTTTCTTTAGAAATACGACCAACATACAAGTAATAATCTCCAACAGATGTCCTTTTGGGAATATCTTTCGAAGAGATAAAAATCGGATTAGGGATTTTCCTACATTCTATATTCTGAGGAAAATAAGATTTTAATTTATCCCAACTAAAATCAGAAATAGAAATCAAATTTCCAATTCGTTTAGGAAGACGAACAATTTTATTCTGAATCCATTGACGAATGATACGATACAATTTAAAAAAATAATTTCGAGAATCACAATTTTTCATCATACAAGATAAAGAACATCCATTCACAGTACAACTCTGATTCTTAGAATAATGAAAAAATCCTCCATTCGGACAAGCAGAAAAATAATCATGTAAAGTCAAAATCGTTTTAAAGTGCATCTGAAAAGCAACATGAAAAACAGAAGAAGAAAGGGATTTCGTCCATCCATGATAATGAATAATCGTTTTTTCTCTATCTAATGTCAAAAGAAGCCGCTTCAGTTCTTTTTTTGCTTGAAAATGATATAATCCATATAGTATCCCTCGAATTTTATTCTTATCGTGCAAACATTCTGATAAATTTAAGGTAACATTTTCATAACCATAATCTACATATTTTGAAGAGGAATGTGTAGCAGAAAAAAAGATAACTCGATATCCGCTATCATGAAGTAATCTAGCGGTATCGATTGCAACCTTACTAGCGCCACCTTGTACATAATCAAAATCATTGACAATAACGATTGTCATTTCATGAGGATTTTCTTTTTTCATATTTTCCCACCTTCATTCCTATATATCTTGCCATCATATCTGGGAAAAAACGAAAGATAGCTTTGATATTTCTTTCTTGAATCATACGTTTAAAAACGTATTTGGCAAGCCCCCCCCCTGCCTTTGTCGCACTATAATCATTTAAATAGGAGTTCTCTTGAAAAAAATTACCAGTCAACTTATATCTATCATATAGTTGCTTCAATGTAAAATGATGAGAATGATAAATAATTGATTCAGCAACATATTTTATTTTTTTTCCGTGCATAATCAACTTATAGGCAAAATACATATCTTCACTTATCGGAAGATTTTTTTGGTCATATCCACCTAATTGACGGAAAGTAGTCGTTCTAATTGCACTAGAAGCATCCGAAAAGAAAAATGTATAAAGGCCAAGACGTGGAATATCTTCTTTAGAAACAATCCTAGATTCTTCAGGATAATTTCTTTCTCTCGTATACTTTTCAATCGTATTATATTTGGTAATTTGTCGACTAAAAGTAGCATCTACTTGACCAGAAATAATATCTTTAGTCAAATGATAAAGCCATAAATCATCTTCAATCACAATATCTTGAGAAATAAACACAATGATGTCAGCTTTACTTTTAAACGCATATTGCTCCCGAGTTAAGCTATGAGAAAACTCTTCCTTTTTGATGAATTGATAACACAGTTTTTCCTGTTTTAAAATCTTTTCACTATCATCTTTACTTTCCGTAAGTAAATACAAAATATTAAGCACATCTACTTTTTTCTGCATTTGTAAGCTTTTATGCAATTGAGCAATATATTTTTCCGCCTGATATAAGGGACATATAATTTCAATATTCATTTTTCTCACCTCATTTTACTTAAATGATAGTTTTCTCGTTTTCGGTTGAAACATCACATAAGTATTTCCATCATTTAATTCTAATGAACTACCATCTAAATACTGATAAACTGTTTGGTTATTTCTACGATTCTTTTCCCAAGTAATCTCTTTGGCATTACCATTCGTAATATAATAACCAGTACCTTTTCCTAAATTAGCAAGTTCTAAGTAATAGCCATCGCTCGTAAAGGCATAATCAATTTTAACTACTAAAATATTTTTTGCTGTAAACACATCTTTTGTAAAATAATCCTGATGCTCTTTCCCGTTGACATATCTTGTATATTTTTTTTCCATATCATCATAAACAAATTTTACTTGATAAGAATTAGAATAAGGAATTTGTACTTCTTTAGCAACGACAGAGTCAGAAGAAAGAAAAATTTCTTGCGATGCATACTGAAAAGGAATTTTTTTATCCGTTTCTAAACGATAATTTTTTTTCTTAGCCAATTGTTCACATTTTTCCAAACTAGTATAAGCTGTATGCTCACTAGCTAATTTTTCTGGATTTTCTCTCCAAAAGGGTGAATCATATAGCCCATTAATATTGTCTATTCCCAACTCTGGAATTTGATTTTCTGCATGATAACTCCAGCCATAATGAACAAAAATTGCATCATTTTCTAACACATAATCTAAAAAGTTATGTCTAGCACTCCGAACTGTCCCAATTTTAGCAGTCATTTTATCTTTATACAATGCCAGTGAACGACTAATTCCTCCTTCTACGGGAAATTCATAAATTAAATAAGCATCGGAAAGTCCAGTTTGTACTTTAATTGCAGGTAACGAGTTATTGATTACTACTGCATAAGGGCGAGTATTAGAATGAATATCAATGATAGTAGGTTCAAAAGTCTCATGAGAAAAATCGTTAATTTGTTCCTCTTCTCCCTTCTCTTTAAGTTGTTTTTTACCACAACCAGTAATGCAAAAAAAAGAAAGAGTTAGAAAAATAAAAATGATACTTTTTTTCATTTCTATTTCACTCCTTCCCGAATAAAAACTTTTGCAATTGTTTTAATGACGATTTTACTATCTAAAATGAAACCACGAACACGACAATAGTATTCGTCTAATATAAGTCTTTGTTTAAATTCTGTATTGTTTCTTCCATTCACCTGCCAATAGCCTGTAATGCCTGGTTTAACCTGTGTAATCACTTCGAAGTATTCTCCCATGTCTTCTTTTTCACGGTATAAGTAAGGTCGAGGACCAACCAATGACATCTCCCCTTTTAAAACATTAATAAATTGCGGAAACTCATCTAAAGAAGTATTTCTAAGTATTTTACCTGCCTTAGTAACTCTTGGGTCATTTTCTAACTTTTTATATTTTTTATATTCCTTTGCTATTTTACTATTATCATCGGATAACATCTGTAACAAAACTTTATCAGCATTAGGAATCATTGTCCGAAATTTATACATTTTAAAAGGTTTTCCATCTTTTCCAATTCGTTCTTGAATAAAGAAAATAGAATCAAAATCACCAGAAAATACGTAAGATAATTTAATAATAATGGTCAAAAGTAATAAAGGAATGGTGGCAACAAGGGAAAATAAAATGTCAAAGAAACGTTTAAATCCAAAATAAACATAGTTTTTCATATGTAAATCAATGTCAGTCTTTGGATGACCCAAAGTAATAATATCATGATTATCCATAAACATTCTCCTTCATACCCATAAACTGTTCCCTTAAAATCTGCTATCAACATTATATCAAATTACAAACAATTTGAAAAGCTTAAACTACAGAATCAACAAATTTTTCTGTTAATTCTGAATTGTAAAAGTAAATTCCACCTCAAATTAAAATAAAGTGGAATTTACTT